>CAYHHO010000022.1:0-29909 GCA_964356445.1 uncultured Singulisphaera sp.
TCGCGGCGAGGAGAAACCTCTCGTGCAGATCCCCCGCAAAGACTGGCGGTTGGTACTCGCTGCCGCCGGACTGGTGGTCAGCAAAAAGGCCCCACGGCTTCCGCACCATCTCTGCGTCGAAACCTTCAACGAAGATTGCGGCCACCTGATTTTTAACGGGATCACCGGTTTCGTTCACCCCGATCCCGAGGGTGACAATCACCTTGAGGACGGTTTCTTCTGGTCGAGCAGGGCGTCGGCTTGGATCGGTGCCGCCATCGACAACGAACATTTTCCGAAAGAGGAGTTGCAACACTTCTTCGCCGCCTTGAAACCGGCCGCCCGCCTGGCAATCGCGCGTCGCCTTGCCAACAGCAGCCTCAACACCCGGCCCTTGCCGTCCTATCGCCAGGGGGTCGGGTTCGAGACGTTTCCGCACGGCGGTGACGACGTTAACATCCTTCGCGGCGTCGCCGACCGCCACCTGCCTGAGGAACAGGGCGAAGTTTTCGAGGATGCAGTCAACTACCTCTCGACACTGCGCCCGGGAGTCACGCGCAGCCAATACAAAGCCACGCTCGAGGCCCTTCAAGCGGTCGAGGTGGGATTAGAGCGTTCCCGCCGCCCGAACGACATTATCCGGGGCTACCAGATGGACGACAGTGGCGGAGCCAGACGCCTCCACGGTAAGAACTACTTTGTGACCCGCTTGCGGCAGCTGCTGCGCTTGGGGCGGAATCAGGAAGCGAAGCGCTCCACGCTGCAGGGCCGCTGGAAGAAGATCCAGGGCAAGTTCACGAAGTGGGAAGCAGAGGGATTGCCGCTCCTGGCTGCTGACTGGGGTCTTTGTCCGTATCCGTCTCGCGTGTGGATCGCCGAAGCCATGGGCAAGGCGCGCGCGGAAAACTGCGTCAACACCAAACGGCACCTCCAGCACCAGCGCGAGCTGCGCGAGACGCAGGTGCGACTGGAACCGTGTGTGGGCGCATGCTCGCCGCCGATGTGGAAGTGGTCCGCGGATTCCTCTCGCATCTCGTGGGCCAGAAGTATTCAGCTGCGACGACGGCGCGCAAGATTGCGACGCTGCGCTCGTTCCACAAGTGGATGGAGAAACGCGGTCTGACCTCGACCAATCCGATGACGCTGATCAGAACTCCCAAGCAGGCGCGGCGATTGCCGAAGGCGATCACCGTGGATCAGGTCGAGAAACTGCTTCATGCGCCGAGCGAGTCCGACATGCTCGGCGCTCGCGATCGCGCGATTCTGGAGACGCTTTACTCGACGGGGATTCGAGTCAGCGAGGTGGTCGCGATCAATCGAGGTGATCTCGATGTTGATGGAAGCCAACTCAAAGTGCGAGGTAAGGGGCGAAGGGAACGGGCCGTTCCAATTGGATCGCACGCCCTCGCAGCTGTGCTTCGATACATCGTGCGTGCCGAGGCAGAAAAGGTTCCGATGGATGGTGGTAGCCCGCTCTTCGTGAACAAACTGGGATCGAGACTCTCGAGCCGGTCCGTGCGTCGAAAGGTGTCCAAGTATTTGAAAATCGCGGGTCTTGATCCGGATATTTCGCCGCACACGATTCGCCATTCATTCGCAACGCATTTGCTCGATAATGGCGCCGATCTGCGCGCCGTGCAGGAATTGCTTGGTCATCAATCGCTTTCGAGCACGCAGGTCTATACCCACCTGACCACAGCTCGAATGCGCGAGGCGTATGACCGTGCCCATCCCCGAGCCGAAGCGTCGTAATTCGCTCGTGTGTTCGAACGCCGAACTTTTCGAAAAGGCTTCGTGGATCGTTCGACATGGCGACTGTCTCGATGTGCTTGGGACCGTCCCGACCTCGTCGATTGATCTCGTTTATCTCGACCCGCCATTCAATTCGGGTGTTCAGCGGCAGGGGCGTCATGGTCTGAAATTCGATGATCGGTTCGTTGATGTCGCGGCCTATCGAGCCTTCATCGAGCCACGCCTACGCGAACTCCACCGCGTGCTCGCGCCGACAGGATCGATCCTCGTCCATGTTGATTGGCGGACAAGTCATCACGTGCGGATCTTGCTCGACGAGATTTTCGGTGCGGAAAACTTCGTCAATCATCTCATCTGGTCCTACGGGCTTGGTGGGTCTGGGCCGCGGTCCTTCGCGCGCAAGCACGACGACATCTTCTTCTACGGGCGAAGTCCTGCCTATTACTTCCAAGCACCACTTGTTCCGGCGCGCAGTGTTCGATTGCGCGGGCGCATGAAGAAGGCGACCGATGTGCTTGAAATCGCATCGCTCAACAACATGGCGATTGAGCGCACCGGCTACCCAACTCAGAAGCCGATCGCGCTCTTGAATGTGCTCGTGAATGCATGCTCTCCACCTGGCGCAGTTGTGCTTGATCCAACCTGCGGCAGCGGGACAACCCTCGTCGCTGCGATCCAGACTGGTCGGCGGGCGATTGGTATTGATCGTTCAATGGACGCGCTGGCGATTGCACGAACCAGACTCGAGCGCGCGTGCTCTGGTCCCGAAGCGAAATTGTCAAAGGGCGTCGCGGGCGATTCGCCCATCAAGTGTTCCACACCACGAGACGCTCAAGTTGTGCAAGTTGATCCTCATGCCGCGCAAGTTGCGTCGCGTCTTGCGCGATCAGCGTGACATGACCCACTTTTCGTCCTGCGCGCGCCCCTTTTCCATAGAGGTGCAACTTTGATCCCGGGAGGCTCAGCAGCCGTGAATGCAAGGGCACGCTCCCAACAAGATTGATCATCGCGCACGCGGCGAACGAGTCGGTGGATCCCAGCGGTAGTCCCGCGATCGCGCGCAGGTGATTTTCGAATTGGCTCGTGACGGATCCATCGATCGTCCAGTGACCTGAATTGTGAACACGCGGTGCCATCTCGTTTGCAACGAGCCCCGAAGCGGTCACAAAGAATTCGACTGCGATCACGCCGACATAGTCCAGTGATTCCATCAGCGTCCGGACATGCTCGCGTGCGGACGCATCGAGTTTGCCGTCGCTGTCGCAGGGTGCAGGTGCCTGACTCTTCCAGAGAATTCCCCCTCGGTGCTCGTTCTGAACAAGCGGATAGAACTCGATCTGGGCTGGAGCGCCCGCGCGTCGTGCGCGCACCGCGATCATGGAAACTTCGGCGCTGAACGGCACGAACGCCTCGAGGATGCAGGGGACACGACCCAGTTCATCCCACGCGCTTCGAACAATTGACAACTGATTCGTCTCAGTGGCGTGAAGTACCCGCTGGCCCTTGCCGTCGTAGCCGTACCTGCGTGTCTTGAGCACAGCGGGCAGGGGGACCGCTTTGAGCGCGCGCGTAATGTCGTCGTCCGACGAAATGCTGGCAAACGGCTGGACGGGAATTCCTAGGTCGCGAAAGGTCGACTTCTCTGTGATTCGATCCTGTGCGATTGCCAGTGCCTTGGCGGATGGCGCAAGTGTGAGCCGCTGCGAGAGCCACTCAGCCGTTTGGGCGGGGACATTCTCGAACTCATACGTTGCGATCGAAAGGTCAAGCGCGAAACGCTCGAGTCCGTCGTGGTCGTCATAGGGAGCATGCACGACTTCACCGAGTCGCGCAGCGGGGCAGTCTGCTGAGGGTTCTAGAAATCGAAACTGAAATCCCAGCGGCAAACCAGCGAGTCCGAGCATTCGACCAAGTTGTCCTCCTCCGACGATGCCGATCTTCACTTGATCCGCTTTCGCCTTGGACTCTGCGATCGGGTCAAGTCGGTGCTTCGTGGCGCTGTTCGTTTCACGGATTGAGCGCTCTTCAGCGGCTTGGATGGGTCGGGATTGGCGAGCACCGAGTCTGTTTGCCGCGATCTCCACGATTCAAGTGCGCGCCGAACATCGGGACGGCTCCCAGCGAGAATGGCAGCAGCAAGGAGCGCGCTGTTGATTGCGCCTGATCGCCCGATGGCAAGCGTTCCAACGGGGATTCCCGCTGGCATCTGGGCGATTGAAAGAAGCGAGTCGAGTCCCTTCAGCGACTTGCTCTCCACAGGGACGCCCAGCACCGGGAGGCAGGTGCGGCTCGCGGTCATGCCTGGAAGGTGTGCGGCACCGCCGGCACCAGCGATGATGACTTCGATTCCTCGCGAGCGTGCGGTGTCGGCATACTTGAAGAGTCGCGTCGGCGTTCGGTGCGCGCTCACCACGCTGCGCTCATGCGGGATGCGAAGCGCGTCGAGTGTCTCGCAGGCATGGCGCATCGTCTCCCAATCGCTGTGCGAGCCCATGATGACTCCGACGAGCGGCTTCTGCTTTGCCATTATTGAATGCTACCGATTCGAAACGTTCATCCACGCGCGCCTCGCGCGATCAACCGACCGATGCGCCGATGTCTCGATCGAAGTCGCATCGTTCGAGCGACCATCCACTTCGACACGGAGTGGCGAGCAAAGCAGTGGCTGCAACACTTCCAGCGCCGCTGACGGATCCGCGTACGAAGTCATACGAGATCGGTGCCTGCGCGCGGTAGGCAATCGTTCCAGAAAGCACCATCTCGGTCAACTTCGATGCGTAGGTGAAGTCCGAGCTGGTCGGCGCCGCGCTGCGTGGAAGATCCATCGTCCATGCGCGCACCGAATCCATCCACTCGCGCTGGTGCCCGGCGGGTCGCGCAAGCACTGCTGGCGGAATGGTGATCGTTTCGGCGAGCGCCTGCGGCAGAACGAGATACTCGTCGTAGTTCGCAAGGAGGAATCCCTTCGATCCTTGGAAGAGCGTGCTGAAGCGACTGTAATCCTGCTTGTTCTTGGACGACAGTTCCTGCAGCGTCGGCGAGGGTCGACCGCCATCGAACCAGCGAAGAATCAGCGGATCCCGCTGCTTGTCCCGCCCGAACCATGTCAGCGCCCACGAGATCTCCAGCGACTTCGGGCAACCGACTGCGTCAGGCGGTGGACCGTCTGCGCGAATCTCAGCGCGGAGCCCGCCTTTATCTGCCAGACCAAGTGCCCAGAACGGCAAGTCGAGAATGTGGCACGCCATGTCGCCAAGTGTGCCGTTGCCGTACTTCCAATATCGACGCCAATTCGCCGGCGCGATGTCCTTGATGTATGCGCTCTCGGGTGTCGGGCCCTGCCAGAGATTCCAGTCGAGTGTCTCTGGCGCGACCGCGCCGGGCGTTTCTGCGCCACAGCACCACGACTTGCCCTCCATGCAATCTGCGAAACTCACCTCGCCGATCGCGCCCGACCGAATCAGTTCGACTACGTTTCGGTAGTTGCTGTCTGCATGAATCTGGTTCCCCATCTGCGTCGGTACGCCAAATCGCCGCGCCATCGCGGCGATCTTTCGCGCTTCCTCGATTGAATGAGTCAGCGGCTTCTCGCAGTAAACAGGAAGTCCGCAGGAGAGCGCCAATGCGGTCGCGAATGCGTGCGTGTGGTCAGGCGTGCTCACCATGACCGCGTCAAACTCAATCGCACCCGCCTGCAGATCATGAAAGAGCAGGCGAAAGTCGCGGTACCTGCGCGCCGTCGGAATCCGCGTCGCTGCCGCGTCAAGCATCCCGAGGTCGACATCGCAGAGTGCGGCAACTTCCACGAACTGTGGATCAGGCGCGGCATCGCACTGCGCAAGCAATTCCTGCAGGCTTTCGAGACCGCGCCCGCCGACGCCGATGCACGCAACTCGAAGTGATTGGTCGCGTTCGCGCCGATATCTCGCGATGGGAGTGCCGTCTGCGCGCGTCCGAGCGCGAGACGACGATCGACATGATGCGACGAGCGAGACCGCGGCGACCGAAGTTCCCGCAAGTTGGATGAAGCGGCGCCGATTCATGGCGAGGCGTTCGCAGAGATCTTGGGCTCGATCGGCGAGCCAAGAATCGGAAAGAGTCTTTGAATCCCGTTGGCCATGAAACTCACCGCAACGGCAGCGAGCAGGAGTCCCATGATTCGGTTGACGATGTTCATGCCAGTGATTCCCATCAGCCTCGAGACACCGCGCGAAACACGCAGCGTGAAGTAGATCACGACTCCGATGACGAAGCAGATCACCAGCAGAATGACACGATGTTGCACGGTTGGCGACATGTCCTCGACGATGATCGCGGTGGAAATCGCGCCGGGGCCAGCGAGCAGCGGAATCCCAAGTGGAACGATGGCAACACTGTTGCGCTGTGATGCCTCAAGGCGCTCGTCCGCAGAGATGCGTGCGCCCGAGTCGGAGCGCGCGTTGATCATGTTGATGGCCATCAGCAGAATCAGAATTCCTCCGGCCACGGAGAAGTCCATCACGCTGATGCCGAAGAACCAAAGGATCTGGTCGCCTGCCAGTGTTGATATCGCGAGGACCGTAAAGACAGTGATCGCCGTCGCTCGCGCCGCACGATCGCGCTCTTTCGAGGTCATCTGATTTGTCAGGCTGACAAACATCGGCACGCCGACGAGCGGATTCACGATGGCAATCATCGAAATGAAGATGGGTGCGTACTCGACGTGTTCCACGATCCCAATGTACGGGCAGTTGGATGGGCGCGGCGGCTTTCGCGCAGCGTTGATGCGCATTCCCCTCGCATTGCTGATCGTGGGGCTTGGTAAAATCCCTCCCATGAGGAACCACTTTGTACTTCCACTTGTTTTGGCGGGGACCTCTACGCTGGCCGGGTGCCTCGTCATCGGCGGCACGAAGAACATCACTGTGACACAGCTCGGCGAACGAGGGGCGACGATGACGCGCGTCTCTGCAGTCGCGACCTGGACGCTGACCGACACCCAAAACGAACCGTTCAATGTCGTGATCGCGTCCGATGGATCCGCTGTCGACAACTGGTGGAAGGGACCCGATGGCGCGAAGGGCGAGCGGGGTCGCTGGGAGTTTGTGGGTGAAACCATCGACATTCGATACAGCAGCGGCTGGCGTGATGTGATCTCGCCGGCGCAACTGGGTTTTCACCAAGTCAGTTACGCGCCGGGCCTCGCGCCAGGGTCGGGGCCAACTCAGTCGCCGAATCACGAAGGTCAGGCGGTCAAGGTCGTTGGGGATCGACTGCCATTCGTCGGTGTGTGGACGATCTCGGGTGCGCTCGCAACGCCAAAGCATGAGGTCTTCGTCTCCATGCGCTCGGATGGAATGTGCAGGAAGAGCGTCGGAGAAAATGATTTTGGAACATGGCACGTCGAAGGCGCGAACGCAATCATCGATTGGGCTGATGGATGGCACACCACACTCGAACCGACCGCCGACGGATCGATGTTTTCGAAGTCTTGGCAGCCTGGCGTTGCTCAGAGAGAGATGCCGACCTCAGCTACAACCGCTCAGCGCGTAGAAAAGTGACGCGTTCGACTCCCTGAGGGTGTCGACTGCATCAGCGGTCAGTCGTCCTGTGGCAGTTCCGATGAACCGAATCCCGGATGGGGTCCCATGAATGGATAGTCGGGCTCCATGATTGTTGGATCCTCGGACCATCGATCATCCATGTCGGACTCGTCGAGCGACCAAGCTCCGGAATCCGAGATGTTGTTGGAGGCGTGAGACAATCGCCCCGCGCTATTTCCGACATTGACCGACTGATCCGAATCGCAGGCGCAGACGAACCCGAGCAATGTCGCGCAAGTCACGAAAAACAACCGGCGACAGACTTCGCGAACTTGATTGGTGGGAATCGACATCGCAGTTCAGTATAGGACTTCACCCATCGACGACGCATCATCTGACGTTTGTCGGATCGTCTTCGATCCCACGCCGCATCGGTTGACGGCGCGGTGGAGTGACGTCGCGCACTGGAGGTGTATGCGCAGCGAGCCGAGAGAGAACATCGTCGAGAAGCACGGGCCCGTACTCCCAGCAATCGACCCCTACATCCATGCTGCGTCCCTTCGCCTCGCATGTGCCGTGTGTGTGACCGTACAGATGCATGGAACCATCAAAGGCTCCCTGCCAAGTGCGCAGCGGATAGTGGCAGCACACCACGCGATCTTCGCCGCCAGACCAACCGCGAAAAGTGAGCACTTCATGGACCTCATCGAAGAGTCCCTTCAGTCGCTTTCGCGCGGGGTCGTGGTTGCCTCGCACAAGTTCGATCGACTTGCACGCGATGCGCGCGCGGATTTCCGCCGCATATCGCACGCTTTCCTTTCCTTCGTCACCCTTCCAGATTCGAGGTCCCGTGAAGTCACCAAGGTGCAGCAAGCGATCGCGGCGGTGCACCCTCGAGTTGATCCGGTCGAGCAGAAACTCGTCCATCGCACATGCGTCATCGATGGCGACGGGTCGCGCGAAAAGGCTTGTCGCTTGCGCGTGACCGAAGTGCGTATCCGCTGTAACCCAAACGCGCCCCGTCATCAGTTGTGCGCCATCGGGTGAATCCCAGCCAGATGTTCGAGATGCATGCGAATCGCGATCGCGATCGCAGGCTTGCCCTCGAGTCGAAGCGGATCGTGACCAGGAACCGCAAGCCACGCAATCTGCGCGGTGCACCTGGAATTCTCCTCGCCACGATTTGCAACGCATGCGCCGTGCTGCGCGGCTCGGGCGCGCGCGGTCTCCATGAGAGCCTCATGCGACGAGGTTTCCTCGTACTTGAACCCAACGATGTGGAGCGAGCGAAACTGCTCGTGCACTGCATCGATGACCTTCGCGGTCGGGCGCAGTTGCACCGTCCACTCGCCGTCGCGAGTCTTGACCTTGCCCGGTCGAACTTCGGTGGGTTCGAAGTCCGCAACTGCTGCGCTCAGCACCGCGCCTTGATGGGGAGTCTTGGCGAGCGAGTCGAGCACGAGTTTTCGGTAGTGATCAACGGATTCCGCGAGTCGCGCGTTGAGCCACGATGGAGCCGCGACGCTGCCGCATCCAAGGATGAGGTCGACATCGGCACCGCAAAACGCGAGTTCCTTCGCAATCGCCACGCCGAGAGCGCCAGTGAATCGACTTCCGAGTCGACGAACTGCATCGAGACAAGCGGGGACGGGTCCACCGGTCACTAGAATCTTCTTGCCGCGAAGCGGGGAAGTGCTGATCGCACGCGCAACAGCCACCACGATCGGCTCCTCCTCGGGCAGGTTGTGCTTTCCATAGTCGTCGCGAGGCGGAACCACCGTCACTCCGAACTGCTGAAGTTTCTCCAAGCTTTCTGTCAAAATGCGCGTGTGCATCGAACCGTGCATCGTCGGGCAGAGGAGAACCGAGCACGCGCCTCGTTCGAGGCGACCGAGTGCCGACGCAAGCGTCGCAGTGATGACCCCATCTGCGATTCCGCAAGCCACTTTATTGATTGTGTTGTACGTGGCAGGTGCAACGAGATATGCCTCGAACGCATCCTCCGTCGAAAGATGTTCGGCTGCAGGACCAAGTTTCGTGACGACGGGATTGTCGGTACTCCACGCGAGCGTCTCCTCGGTGACATATCGAAGCGCCTCGGATGACGCAAATGCCGTCACGTTCGCTCCCTGGCGGCGCAGCGCGCGTGCGAGAAGCGGCGCCTTCATGGCCGCAATGCCACCCGTGATGAGTAGCGCGATTCGCTTTCCCATGAGATGGGTTCCGTCAAGCGGTACTGCATGATCGCCGAGCGTCGAGGGCGATGGAGGATGTGGTATCCAGTGTGTCATCGTGATTTCATGGGACGACTGGTCCTCCGTCCTTCCACCCAAGCGTGAGCATCTCTTTCCCTTCGAGGAACTCCTCGAGCCATTTCCCGATCGCGTCATGCCTCCATGAGTTCGCTGGGAAGAGCGGGGCATTGGAGTCTTTCCTGCCGACGTACCAACGCGCGAGTTGGCCGCGCGTGAGGATGAGTGCTGTCGCGATCCCCATGGAGATCGAGCGCATGGTGATGATGGACCAGAGCGCATCGATGCGCGTGCGGTCCTCTGCACTTTCCTCGACGCTGGACCAGATCCGATCGTGATCGAGCGGCAGGTTGCGCGCGTTCTCCATCGTCCGCAGGATTTCGGCACCAAACTCCAACGCTGTGTTCCGTGGGAAACCGCGAATATCCGTCATCTCGTCCGTCGAGGTCATCTTGCGGCGAGCAGCTTCCATCATTGGACTGTCTGGCAGCACGGTTCGCGGCGGCAAGTTCTTCTGCTTGGCAATGGTGTATCGAAGGATGACGAGTTCCCGCAGGATTGTCATGACACGCGGCCGTAGCCCAAGTCCTCGCGATGCTCTGCGCACCTGACTCTCGGGGTCGAACTCATCCGTCGACTTCAGAGAGTCGAAACTTTCAGAGAGTGCCCACATGGATCGACCTGCCGCGTCGAGCCGCTCCATCTGCAACTTCCAGATCAGCGGTAGGTATCGCACGTCGTCAGCCGCGTAGGACAACTGGGATTTTGAGAGTGGTCTCGAGTCCCACTCTGTAAACGTATGGCCTTTGTTCAATCGAAGATTGGCAAATGTCTGAACGACGTTGCCAAGGCTGGTTGGCCACGGCATTCCCAGAAAGCCCGCCGCGATCTGTGTGTCCACGACATTCATCGCTGGTCGAGCTGCGTATCGCTGCGCTGCTTGAATGTCTTGCCCGCCCGCGTGCACGATCGTGGTGAGGCTCGGATCGCAAACTGCCCCCCAGATTGCATCAAGAGCGCCATTGTCAAACGCCAACGGGTCGATCAAGGCGATTCGCGACCGAGTCGACAACTGCACCAAGCAGATCTTTGGGATGAAAGTCTCCTCGCCGATGAATTCTGTGTCGTAGGCGAATGCGCCCTCGGCGCGGACGTGTTCGAGGAAGTGAGCGATTGCCTCACCTGTTGTGAGAAGTTCAGGGTCTCCCTGAGGCACGCAGGGGTGATTGACCACCGGCTGGGGAGGGGGCGCTTCGTCGGCGTGCGCTTCCGCGTGGTGCATCGCTCGTCTTCGGCGGCGGAAGTTCATCGTGCGAACGAGGGTACAAGGTAGGCACTTCGAAATCGCGTCCGATAACTCCGAATAGGGGTGGCCATGCGCCAAGAAATGGTGATGAGGCGATGCACGGGTTGCGCTCTATCATGACCGACTTCGGTCTTCTGGACCGCCCCGCCATGACTCCCTGCCTCTGCGGTTCCTTCGTTTCTACTCGGCTTGATGGCTGTCGACCGCTGCAAGATGCTATTGACGTTTTGAAGGAGTTCATCGCATCTGAGGCGAAGACCAAGCGCGGTGATTCAACGCTTCGACGATTTGAGATCGAGATTGAGCGCACGGATCTCTTGCGATGGCTGGGGGCGCAGACAGTTGGTGGGCGGACATACTTTCGTAATCGAGAGGGCACCCTTGAAACGGTCGGTGTGGGCTGCGCGGTCGAGTTTTCTGCCTGGGAAGATCCACAGTTGCAGCAGTGGATGGCGCGAAGCGGCGATCGTTGCAACGGGTCGGATGGGAATGGCCGTGCACTCTTCCACTCTGCCGGATTCTTTGATGCCCAGTCCTTGGGGAAGCACGCTCGAGATTGGGCTGGCTTTGACCGATCCCGCGTTCACTTGCCGATTGTTCAGATCACGCAGGCGACGAGTGCGGTCTTGGCGGTTCATGTGATCGGCGATCCCGCCAGGGCGATCGACGCGCTCGAGCAATGCCGACCGACGGGGGGACACCTCGCGCTTCCAAGAGGCTTGCGAGCGACCTACGAGGGCGATCTTGTTTCATGGGGTGACGGGATCGATTCAGCACTCGGTGCGATCGCCTCGGGTTCTATCGAAAAGGTGGTCTTGGCACGGACGCGTGGCTATTCGGCCCTCGAGTCGATCGACCCGTGCGCGATATTGCGCGCGCTGATCGAAGAAGAACCATTCGCGTTCCACTTCCTCGTGGAGCAAGTCGCGGGGTGCGCGTTCATTGGCGCAAGTCCCGAGCGCCTCTTCAAGCGAGTCGGCGATCGAATTCACAGCGAATCAGTCGCAGGAACCTGTGGACGGGGTCAGGACGCGGCTTCCGACGATCGCCTCGCCGGACGCTTGCTTGCCAGCGACAAGAATCGTCGAGAACACGAGATCGTTGTCCGTCAAATCGAAAGGGTACTGAAACCCATGGTGGACCGACTCGAATGCGATTCGTCACCGAGCGTCATGCGACTCCGTCACGTGCAGCATCTTGTGACCGCCGCCAGCGGCACGCTTCATTCGCAGATCGATGATGGGACGATCATTCGCGAACTTCATCCAACACCTGCAGTCTGTGGATGGCCGATCGAACCTGCGCGCGCATTCATCAAAGATCACGAATTGATGAGTCGAGGGCTTTACGCCGGAGTCGTCGGAGTCGCGAGCGCGGGGGAGAGTGATTTCTCTGTTGCACTGCGGAGCGCGGTGATCGTCGGCACGGATATGACTGCATATTCGGGTGCGGGCATCGTTCGCGGGTCCGACGCCGATGCGGAGTGGCTCGAAACTGAACGAAAACTAACGTCCTTCGAAGCGCTTGTTGCCCGTGGAGCGACCGAGCATCAGTCCCAGCCGCTTCATGTGCGGGCAGACGCACATTCACTTGAGTTCCAAGCGCAGGTGCAGCAACGGATGGTTGCAGGGTCGTGAGCACCAAGGGCGCACAGTTCAAACCGACCGAGGCCCCAAACCTCAATGCTCTTTGGTCGCGCCTTGCGGTTGAGGAGTGGTCGCGGTTGGGAGTCTCACTCGCTGTGGTCTGTCCGGGATCTCGCTCTGCTCCATTGGCGAACGCGATCGCGGAGAATCCAGCGATCCGATCGACGATTGCGCACGACGAACGGGCGGCTGGGTTTGTTGCGCTCGGAGCTGCGCGCGCAACAGGGCGAGCGGCGGTGGTTGTCACGACCTCTGGAACTGCTGCAGCGAACCTACTTCCTGCAGTCGTCGAGGCATCGGCGACTGGGACCCCCCTGATCGTCGTCACGGCGGATCGTCCGCCAGAACTGCGTGATTGTGGCGCAAATCAGAGCATTTCGCAGTGTCGGATTTTCGGCGAATTTGCACGATGGGCCATCGATGTGCCATGTGCAGACGCCGGCATTGCGCCATCGTGGATCCTGTCAACTGTTGACGAGGCGTGGACGCGGGCGCATGCACCGTCGTGGACCGCAGGACCTGTGCACTTCAACTGGATGTTTCGCGAGCCTCTCACACCGCGCGAGGTGACTTGGGATCGCGCCCTCGTGGGTGATCTTCGCCAATGGGGTTCATCTCGCAACCGATGGCGCGCCGAGGCGCCGCGTGCGCTGCCGATTCGAACGTGGGATGTCGTCGTCGATGAGTTAGTCGCCGCGATTGACGCGGCACGCGGTTCAGCGAGTAAGGTGGTTCTCTGCGTCGGCGCGCTCTATTCGCCACAGACTCGTTCCATTGCGCGCGGGCTCGCTCACGCCCTCGGATGCCCGACGATCGCAGACATCGGAAGTGGATTGCGCCACGGTGATGTCGCGGGACTTGTCATTGGTCACGCTGACCTCGTCGCGCTCTCGCCAGAACTTCAGACGCGATTGTGTCCCGAGTTCATCGTGCGATTTGGTGGCGGGATTTCGAGTCGGAGGGTGAGCGAGTTCCTCACGCGGGCGCGTGAGCAGGGAGCGAGGGAACTGGTGGTGCGGGATGGACCAGAGCGAATGGATCCCCAGCATGGAGCGTCGTTCGAACTCGCCGTCGATGTCAGTACGCGGGCGGCTGAGCCGTCGCAGACGAGAATGAGTACGAGCGCGATTCGTGAATTCATAGATGAGTCATATTCAGTTGCATGGCTTCGAGCGGACGCTTGTGCAGCGAACGTGCTCGCAGCACAACTCGATGAGGGATCGAGCAGAGTCGATGAGCCATCCACTGCGCGCATTGTTGCCGCCAACTGCCCATCCGGCACGACATTGTTGGTCGGGAACAGCATGCCGATTCGAGACGCGGACATGCATGCGGCGCGCGGAGTCAATGCGCCAATGATCACAGTCAATCGAGGGGCGAGCGGGATCGACGGGTTGATCGCAACCGCAGTCGGTCATGCGCGTGCCACGGGAGAGCCGACCATTGCGCTCGTTGGCGATCTCTCGCTGTTGCACGACTTGAATTCACTCGCGCTCGTCGCGGCGAGTCCAGTCGGGACTGTCATCGTCGTCGTGAATAATGATGGTGGAGGGATCTTTCATTTCCTTCCGCTTTGCGATCACCCAAAACTGCTTGAACCGTGGACGACCGCGCCTCATGGGTTCGACTTCAGTTCTGCTGCGAAGATGTTTGGACTTCACTATGAGGCGCCGGCGGTCCGCGGCGAGTTGCAGGCCAACATCCGTGCGGCGATTGGTCGTGCGAGCGAATCCGGCAAGTCGACCGTGATCGAGGTTCAGACGAACCGCGTCGAGAATGTCCAGTTTCACCGGACGATTCAGACAGCGGTACTCGCGGCGCTTGATCAGGAGTGCGCTGCGCTGGCGAATTCGGTTTCGGAGCATGCACCTCGATGAGCGCACCGCGAGATTCTCGCGACCGCGGACTTCCCGTTGTTCTCTTACACGGATTCCTCGGATCACCTTCAGACTGGGATCCACTCCTGGCAGAGTTTCGCGCCCAGTCGCACGGCGAGTGCATCGCAGTTGACTTGCTCGATCTCGCGAGGCGAACATCGGGACCACCTCGATTGACCAGCCTCGCAGCCACCCTCGCCGCAGACTTGCGCCGTGAGCCGAGTTGTCTGCGTGGGTTTGATGTGATCGGCTATTCACTCGGCGGTCGAATTGCGATGGCATTGTCGGCGGCGAGGCCAGCAGCGGTCGCGGATGAGTGCGCGCCTCGGTGCATCACACTGTTGAGTGCCAGCCCCGGTATCGATGGCGAGTGTGAACGAGCTGCGCGCGCATCAGCGGATCACCGTCTTGCAGAGCGACTTGAACAGATCAGTCAGGTCGTCGATGTCGCGGCGCGCCGCGGGCTGTGCGAATCATTCTTGAACGACTGGTATTCGCAGCTGCTCTTCGCATCGCTGCATTCACACCGCGGATTCTTGGCGCTCGCGAACCGGCGATGCGACGATCTCACACGAGCTGGTGCCGCGTTGACTTGGGCGGCCGTTCTCGCGGAGTGCTCCCAGGGCACTGCGCAGTCTTGGTGGCAACACGTCGCGACCCACGCCGCCGAGTTTTCGATGGTCGTTGGTGCGCGTGATGATCGCTACTGCGTCCTCGCGGAGCGCGCACGTTCGATTGGCGTCCGAGTGACGCGCGTCGAGAACGCAGGTCACGCAGTCCACCTCGAAGCGCCAGCCGTCGTTGCGAAACTCGTCGCAGCGCATCGGCGCGCCCATGCTCAGGAGTCCCTCTCAGGGTGCCAAAATCAATGAACAACTCAATGAACGAGCCGACTGTCTCGACACCTGAATCCACCACCGCACTCGTTTCGTGGAAAGTCGCCGGATCATTTCCCGACATTCGATACGAGAAGGGGGAGGGGATCGCGAAAATCACGATCTGTCGCCCGGAAGTCCGCAACGCATTTCGCCCGCAGACAGTCGAGTCGATGCGCAGTGCGCTACGCGATGCACGCTACGACCCTTCGATTGGAGTCGTGATTCTGACGGGTGAGGGGACTCTCGCGTTTTGCTCAGGCGGAGATATGCGCGTTCGGCACGAAGCCGGGTACGCGGACGCGGAGGGAACTCAGAGTCTGAATGTCTTGGATCTCCAGCGCGAGATTCGAACTTGCCCGAAGCCAGTCATCGCGATGGTTGCGGGATTCGCAATTGGAGGCGGGCATGTGCTCCACATGGTCTGTGACCTGACCATCGCGGCGGAGAATGCGATCTTCGGACAGACTGGCCCGAAAGTTGGATCGTTCGACGGTGGATTCGGCGCGTCGTACATGGCGCGCATCGTCGGGCAGAAGAAGGCGCGCGAGATCTGGTTCCTCTGCCGCCAGTACGACGCGGCCGCTGCACTTCAGATGGGTTTGATCAATTGTGTCGTCCCGATTTCACAGTTGGAGAGTGAGACTGTGAAGTGGGCGCGCGAAATCCTGTCCAAGTCACCACTCGCGATCCGCTGCCTGAAATCAGCGCTGAATGCAGACTGTGATGGTCAAGCTGGACTTCAAGAACTTGCTGGAAATGCCACGCTGCTTTACTACATGACAGAGGAGGGGCAGGAGGGTCATCAGGCGTACCTCCAGAAGCGCCCGCCCGACTTCACAGAGTTCACTCGCCATCCCTGATCGCAACCCGCCGCTCCGATGACAGCAACTTCTCAACCCTCATCAGTGCGTGCATGGATCGCCGCAGTGCGCCCGAAGACGCTCTCTGCGAGTCTTGCTCCAGTGGCAGTGGGCACAGCCATTGCAAGCAGCGACGGCAAGTTTCACATGGGTGCTGCGACGGCATGCGTCATTGGTGCGCTCGGAATTCAGATCGCGTGCAACTTTGCCAACGACTACTTCGACGCGCGCCACGGAACGGACACCCATGAGCGCCTCGGCCCACCCCGCGCAGTCGCATCGGGATGGTTGACGGGGCGCGCGATGCTTCGCGCCACGATCGCGGTCGTGGTCGTTGTCGTGCTGCCCTGCGTGGCGTACCTCGTGCTTCGTGCGGGTTGGCCCATGGCTGTCCTAGGTGCTGTGTCAGTCGCGCTCGCGTTCGCATACACCGGAGGGAGCTGGTCACTCGCTTCATTGGGTCTTGGAGACCTCTTTGCGTTTCTGTTCTTCGGACCAGTCGCAGTCGCGGGGACCTATGGCGCGCAAGCACTCGAATGGTCTTGGGTACCGGTGTTTGCTGGACTTGGCATCGGGTGTCTTTCGTGTGCTTTGATCGGCGTGAACAATCTTCGGGACCTGCCCACTGACCGAATCGCCCATCGTCACACGCTCGCAGTTCGATTGGGACCACGCTGGGGCCGTTTCGAATACTCACTGTGCGTCGCGGGTGCGCTCGTCGTTGCTGTCGGTTGTGCATGGTGGAGCGGTCACTGGTACAGCGCAACCGCCGCGCTTGCCGCAGTCGCGCTGGCGCCGTCAGTTCTGCGCGTGATCCGCGGGGCAGAAGGTCGCGCGCTCAACCGCGAACTGTTCAACTGCGCGCGTGCACTCATGGCGTACGGCGCGCTCTTTGCAATCGGGTGGATCCTGTGAAGCTCGACCTTGCCTATTTCGAGATTCCTTTTCGCACGCCGTACGTCGTACCGACGGGGACACTCTCGCATCGCCGTGGAATCATGATTCGTCTCAAGAAGGGAAAGCGATTTGGGTATGGAGAGGTCTCTCCGCTCGCGGGTTTCCACCGCGAGACCCTGCCCGAAGCACTTTCGGGTTTGCTTGAGGCGATTCGAAGCGACTCCGTACCCATGTGTCCGAGCGCAGCATTCGGATTGTCGTGTGCCGTGGAGACGGCGGCAGCCAATCGTCGGTATGGATTTGATGACAATCGCACTGTGAATGACATCGGAGTGAATGCGTTTTTCGCTGGCGGCTCTCGCGATGCGAAGCGGGCGTTTGCAGATGGAGCGTTCGATGGATTTCGCACGATCAAGGTGAAGATTGGGCGAGGCAAGGCAGTTGATGACTTGCGCACCGTCAATACGATTCTTTCTCTCGTCGAGCCTGAGGTTCGGATTCGACTCGATGGAAATCGATTGATGTCGCTCGTTGTCGCGGAGCGCTTGCTGAGCCGGATCGACGCGTCTCGGATCGAGTATGTCGAAGAGCCGCTCAAGGATCACCGCGATCTCAGCGAACTTGCACGGCGCACCGGCATGGTCATCGCACTCGACGAGAACTTGCATAGTGGCGGTCCCGTCGAAGAAATCCTGGGAGCGCCCGGCGTCGAAGTTCAAGTCGTCAAACCCTCGCTCATCGGGCATCTTGAGGAAGTCGAGTCCGTCGTCACGCGCGGACGAATTCATGGACTCGATACTGTGCTCTCGACGGCCATTGACACGTCGTACACGATTGCGCTCATGGCGCGCATGGCGGGGGCACTTCACGTGGGGGATCGCGACCACGGTTTCGGAACGGCTGGACTCTTCGCGAGCGATGTTGTAGCGCCCGTGCCAATCGTGCAGGGGCGAATGAAGATCGCGGCTGCGCTCCCGGTCCCCGACCTTCAGTTCGTCCCGAGCGAGCAGTTCAGCCTGCCGGCATAACCGCTGCTCGCAGCGCCGGAGGTACTTGGATCGGTCGCCTCGTCTTTGGATCAATGCACGCGTGGATGATTTTCACTTTCGCCACGGTCCGATCACCCGAGCCGCACATACGAATGGAAAACGCGATCGAACTCTCACCACATTCCACCACCTCGATGTTGGTCGAATACGCCTCTCCGACCATGAGCGGTGATTCGAAGTCAGCCTTCGCATGAACAACGGGCAGGTGTGGTCCATCCTTGAGCAGTGTTGCGACAGCGAATCCGCGCGACTGAAGAAATTGCTCAATCGCTTCGTGCGCGAATTCAAAGACCGCAGCGAAGTACATCACGCCAGCCGCATCGGTGCGACCGAGTTGGAGCGAACCCTTGACGCTTGAAATTTGAACTGCAGACATGCGTGAAGAATAGACAGCGCGGGCGACTATCCTCGGTGAATGGTTGAGTGCCTGATTCTCGCAGCGGTGACAGTGATTCAAGGAGTGCCCGCTCTTTCGACTCCGGTGCCTGCTGCGGCAAGTGACGCGGATCCAGAGAAGGGGAACGATCCCATCCAGTCCGCAGGCGAGGTTGCCGCTGCGCGCGCGCTTCCAAAGTGTTTCGTCCCTTCGGCGAAGGATCTTGCGAGCCGTTGTCCGCGGACGCTGCGCGAGTACTTCCGCTCAGGAACTTGGGTGCCGAGCAACCTTTCGGCAGCCGAACTTCAGTTGGTCCGCGACGAACTCGTTGCCTTGTGCGTCGCGGCTGAGTCTGCGTGCACTTGGGAGGGAGACCTCGCCCAGATTGCTCCCGACATCGACACGCTCCAGGAATGGGTTGTGCTGCTCGATGCGGAGAGCCGTCGATTGGCCGTGCTGCGCCAGTTTCCCGAATCTGCACAGTGCATTCGAGGGATGTTTGGAATCGCTCGAGCCCTCGCGCTGATACCGCGCCTGGAAATCCAACGGGAGGCATCTCGGTCCGGATGGCAAGGGGTTCAGCGAGCGCGGCCGTTTCTCTCTCAGATCGACGACGTGCAACTCGCGAGTGGAATCAGAGCGGCTGCGCAGCGATTCGCTGATGCGCAGGACGCGTCGTCGGGTCGATCTGTAGCGGTCACGCAACTCCGCTGGAACTCGGCGGCGTCGGAGGCTGTGAGAATGGGAGCAGACGGTGCTTCGCTGTTTCGTTTGGCGAGCAGCGACCCTGCGGTCATCGTCGACAAGAAGAACGAGTATCCGCTTTCAAGGCTGACGGGCGAGGCACTCCAGAAAGAACTGCGAACTGGCGACTCCTACTTCGCGGCAGCAGCCACCGCGTGGAATTCTGTCGATGCACCTGCCCAGCTGTGGAGGCTCTCCGCCCGCGCCGCAAAGGGCGAGTTTGGTGGATGGATTGCGGCAGTGCGACCGGATTTCTTCGGCGTTCGAGACGAACTCGTGAAGGGGCGCCGAGAACTTCTGGCGTTTTATGCGGAGGTTGAGCGGGTCTGCCCGAGTACGGTGAAGAAGACGCGCCGAGCTGTGCCGAACTCCTTGCGACCTGGTGGCGGCACTTCCACGACGCCGCCCAGCAGCAAACCTCCGAAGAGTTGATCGGTCGGCAGGGAAGCGACCGAACGCGAACTCAACCGGGCGGCGAGTCAGTCGTATTCACTCGAGGAGCAAGTCACTGTGGCGGCATTGCGCGACTCCGCGTTGCCACGATTGCGCGTGCGAGAAGTTCCACCGACCTCGGCGCGGAGCCTTCCGCTTTGTTGTTGATGATCACAAAGGCATGCTTGTCAGCCTGTGCGGCCAAATTGCAAAGTTGCGCGAACTGATCCCGCTGCTGTGGATCTGGGTCGACGATCTTGTCGAAGGGTTCATATCGACCAACCGCATCGCCATAGGACATGGTTGAGTGCAACATCCAACGCGCAACGATTGAGCGTTGGTTGGCGGGATCGACGATGCGCGACTGTTCATCGACAGATGGTTGCGAGGGATGGGCGTTGTAACAATGAGTCGCCCCCGTGTCCCGCAGCATCGCTGCCCATGAAGGCCGCATCAGGATTCGGTCACGTACTTCAAGCGTGTAGAGGGGACCGAGGGGCAACGCAGCGACAAACCGTCCGAGCTCGCGGATGAATCCTTCCGCCGCCGCAACGGCGCGGATCTCCATCGGTGGAAACTGGAAGAGGATCGGTCCGGCGCACTCTTGAAGTCCCGCGGTGGCCGGATCGATGACCTGTTCGATCGCATATCCACAGTCGAGCCACGCTCTCGGTGCTGGCATCCTGCGCGCGTCTTGAACGCGATTCGTGATCGCCTCGTGCGCCTTCACGAGGAAGCGAAAATCAGCGGGAACTTGCGCGCGCAACCGCGCGAATTCCTCGCGAGGTGCTGGACGGTAGAAAGTCTTGTCGAGACCTACCGTTCGAAAGAGCGGATGAACCGCGTAGGCGCGCAAACCATCGCGCGCGAGCGCAGATTCAGTGGTTTCTCGACCCCACACAAGGCCGCGCCAGCCAGGGAAACTCCAGGAACTTGTTCCAAGTCGAATCGTCTGCGGGATTTTCGCAGCGCACGCGGCAAGATCAGCGTCGATGGTGGCAGCTTCAGGCGGGCATGCATTTCGCTTTGACTTCGGAGATCGCTCGCCTGGAGTGCGCGCACCATCGGGCAGTGGGTCGTCGCCGAAGAGACTTGGTTGCTCTGGGTTTTTCCCGCGTCCCATGCGGACCAGAGTACCCCCGTCCCATTCAAGAACCAATTTTCAAGGAAGCGCGTCGATCCCTCACCGGACGACGAGCTCGATGATCGAGACGTCGTCGGAGTACTGGTCAGATCCTTGCAATCCGCGGGTGTACTCAAGCATCCGAGCGATCGGATCCGAAACTTTCAACAGATCTGTCTGTGCGAGGGAGAGGAATTCTGAGTAGGACCAGACCGTTCCATCCGGGCGTGGAATCTCCACGATGCCATCGCTATAGATGTACATCCGATCGCCAGCTTGGAGCGTTGTCGTGGATTGTTCGTAGTCGAAGTCGGGCACAATGCCGACGGGGGTGCCGAGCGAGTCGAGTTCGACGAAGTCGCCATTCGTTCGAATCACGAGCGCGGGCGGATGTCCGGCGCCCGCCCATGTCAGCGTTCGCGTTGGTCGATGAAGGATCGCGTACCACCCGGTGAAATACATGCCTCGGTGGTTGGACATCGGAAACGCAGCGTTGAGGCGAGTCATCACCTTTGCGGGACTGAGCAAGATGCTCTCGTCGAATCCGCCTGCGTGGAGCGCATTGCTCACGCTGACGGAAAGAAGCGCGGGCCCAACTCCGTGGCCGCAGACATCAATCAGGAAGATGGCAAGGTTCTCGCCAGGAAGTTCGCGCCAGCCGAAAAAGTCTCCACCGAGTTGCGCACTGGGGATGAACGAGCCGCGCACGGCAAGATCGGGTGCTTGAATGGTGGGGGGGAGGAGCGACTTCACATACTCACCAGCCTGATCGAGTTCACTCTTGAGAACTCGATACGCCTCGTTGCGCTCGAGCAACGCGCAGTAACCGCGGGAGTGATAGCGCACTCGTGCGAGGATCTCGAGCGGGTCCGGAAGCTTGACCATGTAGTCGTTCGCTCCGCGTGCGAAGGCTTCTGCTTTCGTGGTCGCCTCTTCTTTCGACGAGAGCACGACAAGCGGGACCAACTTGGTCGCTTCATTCTGTCGATAGTGCAAGACCAAGTCGAGTCCATCGATCCCAGGCATGATCAGATCCTGCAGGATGACTGTCGGAGCGATCTGCGTCGCCATCGCGACTGCTTTCAGTGGGTCTGCGCAATAGTGGAATTCGATTTCCGGATGCGGCGCGCAGATTCTCTGGAGCGCAGCCCCGACCATGACCTGATCGTCGACGACGAGCAGCACAACGCGTTCACTGGGCAAGTTGGTTGACGCTGGAGTGCTCTCGGGCATGGCGCGGGAAGGGTACGGTCAATCGGCTTCACGCTCTACCGGCAGGCTCGCGCGATTCGTCTCACACGCTCATCGCGTCCGTTGCAACGCTCGAACGGCGGCGGTCCCAATCTGCTCGAGCGGCAAGACTTCGACGGCGCCGCCCAATTCCACTGCGGCTCTCGGCATTCCCCACACAACGCTCGTCTGCTCATCTTGCGCGATTGTGTGCCAGCCACTGTCGCGCAGATTTCGAAGACCGACGGCTCCATCGCGGCCCATGCCCGTCAGTAAAATCGCCACAGACGGGTCAATGCACGAGGTCTTCAGGCTTTCAAAGAAGACATCGACGCTCGGTCTGAAGACCTGCTGCAGAGGCTCTGCGACATAGTGCAGCGCGCCTTCACGCAACACGAGGTGATCCGAAGTTGATGCAACCACGATCGCACCAGGTCGGAGGGCTTCGCCGTCAGTTGCCACGGTCACTGGGCGCTTGATTTCTCCCGTCAGCCATGTCGCGAGACCGGGTGCATAGGTCACATCGATGTGCTGGACGATGAGGACGCAGCTCGTTGGTGCGCACGCGAGCCCTCGCAGCACAACTGACAGCGCGTGTGGACCGCCTGTCGAGGATCCAATCGCAACGATTGGGAGAGTCGCCGGATGGTTTGTGCTTCGAGTCGGTGCAACTGCGGGGGCGCTTGCTCTCGCAATAGGTCGTTGCAGTCGCATGTCTCCCCGCGCCGCGAGCGCAACGCGTGCTTTGTTTGCGAGCGCATCGACTCCGTCGATTGAACCGTTCGGTCCCATCGTGGGCGTGTGAACTGCATCGATCGCTCCCGCGCTGAGTGCTTCGTAGACCAGCGCGAGATTCCCGTCGATGGTGCTCGTCACGATCAGGATCGGGCAGGGGCACTCCTTCATGATGGCGCGCGTTGAAACCGCCCCATCCATGACAGGCATCACCATGTCCATCAAGATCAGATCGGGGCGATCTGCACGGCACTTCTCGAGCGCTTCGCGACCGTCCGCTGCGATCCACGCCACGCTTGCTCCCTTGATTCTCGCGACAGCATGTCGCAAGATCGTTTGCGCCATGCACAAATCGTTGGCGATTGCAATGCGCATCAGGTGGCGGTTCCGATCAAGTCCGCAACGGTCTTCAAGAACGATTGATCTTGGAACGATCCTTTCGTCAAGTAAGCCGACGCGCCCGCGTCGAGGCCTGCGAGGCGATCTTCTTCTCGATCTTTGTAACTGACGATCACGACGGGGAGCAGTTCGAATCGTTTGTCGGCGCGCAACTTTCGTACGAGGTCGATGCCATTCATACGCGGCATGTCGACGTCGGATACCACAAGGTCGTACGACGCCTTCTGAACTGCGTTCCAACCGTCGATCCCATCGACAGCGGTATCCACCAAGTATCCCGCTCGCAGCAGCATCTGGCGTTCGACTTCCCGAACGGTGAGTGAATCCTCGACGACGAGAATCCGCCGTTTCGTGCGTTTCCCAGATGCTGTGCCACCCTGACCGCGCAGACGTCCTTGTTCGAGCAACTGGAGTGCCGACTGCACGAGGTCGTCCGCGTCGAGGATGAGGAGGAGTTCTCCACTCTCTCGAATACTCGCTGCATCGATGTGAGGAACCTCTCCAAATCTCGGATCAAGCCGCCGAACGACGAGGTCTTCCTCGCCAAGGAATGAGTCAACGATGAACCCAACGGTTCGTGTCCCCGCAAGCACGCTGACGATCGAGAGATCCTCGGACTGAGCGTTCGATGCAGGAGTCTTCAGTTCGAGGATCTCGCTGGTCTGGACGAGTCCAACAGTCTCGCCGCGGATCACCGCAGCGAGCCGACCTTCCACCGTCTGAAGTTCGCTTCGAGGAATTCGATCGATGCGCTCGAGTCGAGAGAGCGCAACCGCATATGCCTCTCCGGCAACCGACACCACAGCAGCGCGCACGATCGAAAGCGTGACTGGCAGCCGCATCGCGAACGAAGTGCCGCTGGAACTCGAACGGACTTCGATCGACCCTCCAACGGAGTGTGCCATCGATTGAACGACATCGAGCCCGACGCCTCGTCCCGAAATGTCTGTCACCGTAGCCGCAGTTGAAAATCCCGGCAGGAAGAGGAAGGCGAAGAGTTCTGGATCGCCGAGAGTATCGACGATGTTCGCTTCGGCGAGGTTTTTCGCAGTGATCCTCGCCTTGAGCGCTTCCCTGTTGATTCCTCGACCATCTTCTCGTACTTCAACAAGCAGACTTCCCGCGTGATGTCGCGCCTCGACTCGAAGCGTCGCTTGTCGGGGCTTTCCTGCATCCACCCGCTCCTGCGGGAGTTCGATTCCGTGGTCAATCGCATTCCGGACGAGGTGGCCCAGCGGCGCTTCAAGTTGCCGCAAGATTTCGCGGTCGACTGGAACCTGCTCTCCAGCAATGATGAGTCGAACGTCTTTGCCGAGAGTCCGCGCGACATCTCTGACCGATCGAGCGAGCCCACCGCACGCATCCCCGAATGGACGCATGCGACTGGCGACCGCCTCGTTGTGAAGTGCGCTCGCCAATTCCTCACCACGCCGCAGGTGATCTTCAACTTGATGCAACGCTTCTTCGAGCGCGTCCCTGCTCGAGGTGACAGCGTGTAGCGCATCACCCGCCTTGCGCCCGCCGAGATCGAGCGACTCGAGGGCGTCCGAAAGTTGTCGCTGAGCAGACTTCGCGCGTTGCAGCGTGCGTCGAATCGATTCGAGTCGCCGCGCCTCGACGAGCGATTCGCCAGAGAGTTGAAGGAGCCGCTCAAGGCTTGAGGACGAGACCAAGACTGCAGCGGCCTGACCTGCGATCGATCCAGCCGGACCAGTTGCGGCGTGGTGCGTTTCTTCACGCTTCGCCGCATCAACTTGCGGAGCCACTCCAGATGGTGGGGCTGCTTGCTGCAACGGCTCCGCGCGCGCAGGCACGGATGAAGGCGCAATTGGGGGAGTATGCGGGGCAGTTTTCTCGACGCTTGTGGGGATGCCAGCCGGCGCGGGGCTCGCCGTCGAAGGTGGTTGGTTCAGAGCATCCGCAAGCGCTGAGATCTTGGTCTTCTCGGTGTCAAGCCAAGCCCTTGCATCGTCCTCAGTTGCTCGATCTGCCAGTGATCTCAGGATGTCGCTGCCTCGCAGCAATTCGTCAATCCGCGATGCCGTCGGCACTTCAGCGCCGCGCTGGATGCGAACCAGACACTCTTCCATCGCATGCGCAAGCCCGACCGCGCCGTTGAGATTGATGATGCGCGCGGCACCCTTTACCGAGTGGGCTGCTCGCATGAGCGGTTCGACCATCTTCGGATCGCTCGCGTTCTGTTCGAGCGCGATCAGCCCGTCCGCAAGACATGCGCAGTGCTGCTGCACTTCCGTCTTGAAGAGATCGAACATCGAAAACCCGTCGAAGTCCATCAGTCAATCTCCATCGATCTGGTGCGGGGTGTCATCGGATCGAATTCTTGAATTCGGCGAGAAGCCGAACTGGGTCGATGAGCGATGCAGGTCCATGAGTTGTGGCAAGGAGTCCACTTGTAACGCGATTGGGTGCCTGCTCGACGGTCAGCGGGAGCGGCTTCACAGCAGTGCGTGGCATCGAGTAAACGCCCGGTACGTCGTCAGCCTCAAACGCCCACGACTCCGACGCGGTGGCGAGGATCACCATGCGCGGGTTGTGCTTCTCTGGACTTGCCGCACGGGGAATCCCGAGAAGCGCATGAAAGTCAACCACTGGAACGACAGCACCAGATGATGCAGTCAGCCCGCGAAAAGAGTTGTTTGTCCTATGTGGAAGCGCGTGGACTTTCGTGACGCGCGCCACTTGCGCGACGCACTCAGCAGGAAACGCAAACCACTCCGTTCCGCACCGCGCCAAGAGCAAGTTTTGTTGCGGCTCGCGACGAAGCACCCGGGATTGGGCGCTCCCCTTGGTCGCGTCCGCCACTGTTGCAGGGGAGTTCGGCCGATCAAGCAGCCGCGCCATGGGAGATCGAGCATCGGACGGCTCGGAGTCGTGCGGTCCTATGCCTGGAGTCTCTGCGCCACTCGCTGTGCCACTCATAGAGGATTCCTCGTCATAGATCACCCAACCGCTTCAGTCTCGCTCGGTAGCGAGTCGCATCGTCCTTGCGTCCGATCGCCTCCGACAGTTCAGCGAGTGCCAGCAGCGCCGGTCCATGATCGGGTTGAAGGTATACGACACGCCCGTATGTTTGAACCGCGCGCATGATTTCATTCTGCGCCGAGTAGACGCCTGCAAGCAACTCGAGCATTTCGAAGTTGGATGGATCGAGCAGGAGGGCCGCTTCAAGCGCTCGGCGCGAAGCGTCGAACTCGCCCGCGACGATCATGCCATGAATCTGCGCCACCGTAGGAGCGGACTCGGCGGGTTTGGATGGCTGCGGAGTGGGAATACTTGAAACCGATTTCGTTGATGGTCTCGTCTTGGTCGGCGCAAACTGGCCAGTTGGGATCTTTCGTGTGACAGTCACTGCCGATTCTTGAGTGGAAACCACACGCAGTCGCCGCCAGGCAAAGGCAGCCGTTGGTCCTGCGCACTCCAGCTCGCGGCCTCTCGTGAGCCCATCTGCGTGGCCCAGGAAGAGGAGCCCTCCCTCCGGAATCCACTCCAAGAATCGCTCACGGAGGAGCATCCGCGCCGCGGCGGAGAGATAGATCATGACATTTCGGCAGAACAGCACGTCGATTGGTTGGTCGAAGAGGTTGGGAGTGGTGAGGATGTCCTGCTGGCGAAACTCGATGCACTGGAGCAACTCATCAGCAAGAGTGATCGACGCTTCCACACTGCGAATCCAGGGAGAAGCCCAATTCGGAAGCGCGCTCCGCACACTACCGCCAGGAATCTTTCCTCCACGCGCCGACTCAAGAGCGAGCGGGCTGCGATCGATTGCGTGGATCTTCACTCGCGCGGGAGACCAGCCCGCGGAGAGAGCACAAGCCGCGATGCACCAAGGTTCAACCCCTGTTGCGCAACCGAGACTCGCGATCGTCAGCGCGTCGGGGTTGTGAGTCCTTCGCAGTAGAAACTGTTCGCGAAGAAACTCAAAGCTCGCGGGGTAGCGGAAGAACCAAGTTTCTGGAACGGCTATTTCGCTCGCGAGGACCTGGAATTCGCGCTCATCGCGTGCGATGAAGTCGCAGTAGTCGTGCAACTGTTCGAGGGCACGCTGCGCCATGCGTCCACGCACTGCACTCTCGAATGCTGGACCTTCGAGCAGGGCAGGCGCCAGACTCGCGCGAGCAGCGAGTTCGCGCGCCAACCATGAGATCCCACGGCTGTGCGCGCTGTTGGTCACGCCGATCCGACCGCGTCGCGGAAGAGCTGGCGGTGCTCGTCCGAAACCAGTTGAAGGGGATCGAGCAGGTAGATGTCGCCATCGGAATCCGACGCAATGCTTGTGAGTGCGCCGCGCCCGGCACCAACGATGCCTGGATGAGATCCAGGCGCGTCGAAGTCAACGGTTCGAAGCCCACCAACACTGTCGACGAGAATCGCCAGCCGGATGCCTGCGCCTGCTGCACCAACGCGCAAGAGAATGGTCCGCGCGTTCATCGTGCGAACAATCGGGACTCCGTTGCAGATGCTCGCAGCGTCCAAGAGCGGAACGAACGCGCCCCGCAGCCGCGCGATTCCAACAATCCACTCGGGAGTTCCTGCGAGCCTCCGTGCCTCGACCATCGGCAGAACCTCGTCAATCGATTGCACCGGAACGGCACAGCGCAAGTTTCCGAGCCACACTTCAACAATGCGCATGCATGGCTCCGTCAGTTGGAATCTGAAACGTTGAAGATCGCGACCCCGCTTCTCAGTCCAGCGATCGAATCTTGGAGGCCGGTCGCAGCTCGGCAGGTTTCCTGCGCTGCAGTCACTGCCTCCCGCGCGCCGTCGGTCAATTGGCTCATGGCATCAGCGATTTGCTTCGCGCCTTCGGTTTGCGCCTTCATTCCCTCGGCGACCAGACGGAAATCGCTCGTTCCAGCTTCAACTTGCTCAATGATTTCACTCAACTGGCCGCCGATGCGCGCAGTCTCGGTCACGCCGCGTCTCACCTGTTCGCTGAATCGATCCATTTCCATCACGCCCGCACTCACGGCGCCTTGCATGTGCCGGACGGTCTGTTCAATGTCGAGGGTCGCAGCCGCGGTTTGATCTGCAAGGCGTCGAATCTCTCGAGCGACGACCAAGAATCCAACCCCGTGTTCGCCAGCCTTTTCTGCTTCGATTGCCGCATTCACCGAAAGAAGATTCGTCTGATCCGCGACCTTCGTAATCGTCGTCACAATCGTATTGATCGAGCTCGCCTTCTCGCTGATTGTGGAGAGTCGATCTGCGATGGAGTGGGTTCCCTCATCGAGCGCTTGCATCGCCTTCGACATTCCCTCGAGTGAATGCCGACCATCTTTGGCGAGGGTCGCCGTTGCATTCGCCGACGAATCCACCTTTTCCATCAGGCGAGATAGATCAGATGCCGTTGATGAAATCTCTTTGATGGCAGCCGCGATCTGAGTCGTGCTCGCACCGAGCGACTGCGAAGAACCGTCCTGCTCCCGAGCAGTTGCCGCCAACTGGGTTGCCGTCGAGTTGATATTGACTGTCGCCTGTTTGACGCCACGGACGATTGCCTGGAGAGACCGCGCCATCTGGTCGAATGCTCGTAGGAGCGCCTCCGTCTCGTCCCCACCAACCTGCGTCGCGATCTTTGCAGAGAGGTCGCCCGAGGCAATCTGGTCGGCGATGGCACCTGCACGGCGAACACGCCTCGTGATCTGGACGGCGGGGATCACGAGCGCCGTCGCAATCACGATCAGCCCGATGATTCCCTGTGCGCACTGTTCATAGACTTGCGCCCACACTGGCGCCAGCATGAGGTCCTCGGATTTCCGCAAGATCAGCAGCCAATCTCCAACGGGAATCGGCACTGCGACGTAGACGCATCGAACCTGAAGCACAGGATCCATTTCATAGACAAGCGATGCTTTGTCTGACGCATCAAGTCGCCCGAAGAGACCCGCGTAGGGTGTCGAGTCGACCGTGTGGGTTCTCAGAATTCCGACCGTATCGCTCTCGCTTGCGCGGATCTCGTCGACCGTTGCCGCAATGAAAGCAGGCTTCTTCTCAAAGCCTGGGGTGGACCTCCCAGATGAAATCAAGAACCCATCGACCTCGAGATTCGTGCAGACCAATCGCAAGTGTTCATCAATGCTCTTGAGAGAGCGGTCGGCGCCGCCGACTCCCCGAAATTTCCCGTCGATGATGATCGGGCATGTCTGCTCGATCATCATCTGACCTTCATAGACATATGGTTCGGTGATGCGGGCAGCTTTCGATCCGGTCAGGTCGAATTCCTTCTGCAGCCCGCCAGACCAGAGGCTGGTGTCTGCGTTGACGTTTGGAATCAATTCAATCGCATTGTTCTTGGTCCAATTGCGATGCACATACGGCGCGAATCGACCGGTTGGATCGAACGCGCCGGGCAGCGTCGGGTCGATCACCAGCGGGGCGCCTTCGACAGGCTGGTAGTCAACATATGTCCCGATGATGGATGGAGTCGTGCTCAAGAGCGCGTGCAGCATCGGCACGGTCTCTTTGAACTTTCCAAACATTCCCGTCTCCTGGGATCGCGCAATGAAAGATGCCACGTCGAGCGTTGCCTCATTCGCATCGGAGAGCACGGTTGCGACTTCGGATCCAGTCACCGTCATCCAATGTTCTTGGTCGGCCCTGAAATCGCGAAGGCTGCTTCGATTTCCGAGCCCGACGAGCACGAGCACCACGAGCGCCGCAGGCAGGACGCCGACAAGGAGAAATCGAGCAAGAATCGAACTTCGAAATCGGATATAGGACGCTCGCTCGGAATCGGTTGGCATGGCGGGGTCGTTACTGTATGCTGCAGGGGCAAGAGTGCGGAATGTCCGTTACTCGTTTCTCAAGGTTTGCGCCTGCGCTTCGATG
>CAYHHO010000023.1:0-29697 GCA_964356445.1 uncultured Singulisphaera sp.
TCGCCTCCTTTTTGTCCTCGGCCTTGCCGTCTTCTTTCTCTTCATTTACCTCTTCGGTCGCCTTGTCATGCTCCTCGTCCTCATCGTCATCGTCATCATCGTCGTCATCGTCGTCGTCGTCGTCATCATCGTCATCGTCATCATCGTCGTCATCATCGTCGTCATCGCCATCGCCATCGCCATCGCCGTCGCCAGCGCCAGACTTCCCATCGGTTTCTTCCAATTTCTCGTTTGGCAGGATTTCGGGTCCGAGTTCGGTCTCGTCCTCTCCTTCGCCGTCGAGATCGGAGTCGGCTTCGTCGCCCTCACCCTTCTCACGAGTTTCCTTGGCGGCGTCGTCGTCGTCGCCAAAGCCATCCTCGTCGCCGAACTCCTCTTCCTCAAAATCGTCTTCTTCATCGAGATCGAACTCTTCCTCCTCTTCCTCGTCGTAACCGACGAGTTCGTGTCGAACTCTGGGCGCAATCGCCGAGTTCGGGTGGCAGAAAGAAGTCCAGTGCAGTCGGGTGATGTTTGTAGCGAGCATGAATTCGAAGTTCCTGAACGGGCGGGGGAATATCGCCGCTGCAACGAGGAATGTCAACCCCCTTCCTGGAGCGGAATTGCCAGGGTGGATTGGGGCCCCCCAATGAGCAGCCAGCCATCGAGGACCTGCGGCCGGTCAAGTCGGGCGTCCGTAAACTCGACTTCCAGTGCGGGACCCGTAATTCGCCCCCCATCTTCCCACCCAAATCGATGGATCAGGATCCGCGACGCGGGGCGCGCGAGTCCGATTGCGCGCGGTTCGTTGAGGTCATCGAGTTGTTCGACGGCGATCAGCCCACCGACCGTTGGAAGCACGGACTGAATCCTGCGGGTTCCGTGGAGGCTTGACGAGCCGAGCAACCCACCGCTGAGGGAGAAAATCTCGAAACCACTGTTGAACCAATTGACCAGTACCGAACCACTGCGAAACCAATGATGGGGTCCTCGCGTCCTGGATACACCTGTCGACGAGGAAAAGCCCTTCTCGTCGATCAAACCGGAATCCCACCTGACGATGCTCGTGCGATCCGTGGCGCCACTGACCGCAAGCAAGCTCGCGAGCGGAGTGCCGCCGTCCGTCGTGCGGAGGACTGGTGCAAACGAGAACCACCGAATGCCGGGAGCCGCGCCAACGACCTGCCAGCGTCCGACGCCTTGAGACGTTCCAAACGCGACCTCGGCAGGTCCGACCACCTTCACCCAATCCACTTGTTGGTCGTCTGGCACTTCGACGTCGGCGACGATCGCTCCCGTGGACTGGTCGAGCGCAACCATCCATGAAGTCTGCGATTCGAGACCGCTCCGAGTCCCAGCCAAGACGACAACCACCTCTCCAGCATCGGCACTCGAGATGGCATCGACCGAACTCTCCTTGCGCCAGCGCACGAGTCCATCGCTGAGCGAAAATGCGCAGACGGCTCCATCGTCGCGCCTGACGACCATCAAATCGCTGCTCCCAGGTAGCACGAGCGCCTCGTTTCCATCGGGCTCCATCCCCTCATCAGCGGCCGCCGCCGCGAGGTTGTTGATTCGCCACCGCAGTTCGCCTGCTTCGTCGATCCACTGTGCTGCAAGTGCATCCCGACCGGGTTGATCGATGACGAGCAGACCCTCGCGAAGTGGAACGACCTGTGGCATCTCCCCTTGAAGTGGGAGGGACCAACTCACATCGAGGTTGGGCGCGGTCACACAGGTGAGGTTTCTGCCTGTCACGAGATACTTTCGTGAATTGAAACTCGGTGATGCTCCAACCATCCTGACAGGAACGAGAACTCCGCGAAGTTGGCTCGCAACGATGTCGCTTCCCTGCCCAGCTGCGGACGAACTGCTCGTCACGCGCGGCAGCCCCGCAACGAACTGCGCCGCTGGAAGCATTGCGAGCGCGGTTGAGGCAGCGATCCCGCCTTGCGACTTCAATGGAACATCGAATCCGCGTCGCACTGCATGGTCGAGCAACTGCGCGCTCGTGACCTGCAGATTCAACTCCCGCAAGAGCGACAGCGATTGATCGAGGATCTCTGCGACGACGTCGCGCCTCCCAGCGCCGAGGGCCGCATCAACAGCGGCTGATGCATCCCCCGTCGCAACGACGACCGATCCCTCACCCATCCTGGCACGAGCAGCCTGCAACCAAGCACGCGCGGCAACTTCGGTACATGGAAGCCCCGCTGCGAATCGCTCGAGTTGCTCCGCAGAATTCCCCGCGGGCTTGTGCTCACGACCACTCGCTGCAACTGACGGTGCTCCCGCGCGCGCCAGTGCCTCGATTCGAAGAAGCACCGAGGCGCTCGCGGTTCGAAGCACTGGCTGAAATTCGTGTGATTGGTCTAGAAGGCTCGCGCTGGACGCTCCCGGATCGGCGAGCAGCGCAAGCCATGTTTCGACTGCACGTGGCACTCTGTCTGTCTCAGAAAACCAATCACCTTGCGCAAGATGAGAGAGAGCGCTATCTGAATCGCTGCATGGTGCACGCACGATCGCAGCGAAGAGATCGTCCGAACCATCCCGACCGAGTAGACCGCTGCGAGCGGCAGCGATGAGAAATGCAATCAGCCGCTCCCGGCGAATCGAATCGTCCCGCACGCTCTCGAGTGCCGGCTCGATCCACCGCACCGCGCTGCGGAGTAGATCCGCGTCGCGCGCCTGCATCGCGAATTCGACGAGCCCGATGATCGCGTCTGTGTCACGCGGCCTCTCCGACACGGCGTCGGTCAAGATTCGCTGGGCGCGCGCTGCATCGACAAAAATCTCGAGTGATTCGTTGGTGACCGCGGCGATCACCCCATCACGAGCGACGATGTTTGCTGGCCCGGTACATGGGATCGACTGAACCGTCTTGCCGTCCTGTCCGTGCAACAGAAGCGCGCCTGAGTCCAGTGGCACAATGAGACCCGCACTTCCGTCGTCGAGGGTGCCCGACTGCACGCGACCGCGGAGCGGAGAGCGCCCAATTGAAGCGGCCAGTGAGTTGCCATCGGTGACTCCAGTGAACTTCCAGAGTGGCGTTCGAAGGTCGTCGATCCGAAATGCCGTGATCCCATTGCCAATGCCGTAGATCAGCGAACGGCTGGCGTCGGTCAGCAAGTACCGCGTCACCCCCCAAGCAGTCGATTGCCCAACCGGAATCGAATCGATGGTGTGTCCATCGTCGAGTGAGAGCAGTTGCAACTCAGTCGCATCGGGTGCAAGAGTCAATACGCCGCGCGTCGTCACGACCGCTCCCCCGATTTCCCAGGGCATCTCCTCCTGTTGCATGTCTCGAATCGGCACGGGATCTCGCCGAATCCAGCGAATTCGACCATCGATCGCATCCACGCAGGCGGTTGTGCCTGCACCGGTTGACACGATGACGCGACCACCGTCGATTGCTGGAACCGTGTAGGGCCGCGAACCGGCAGTGCGAGTTCCGGGCGACGCACCGACCTGTGCAATCCATTCGACTCGCCCGAGTTCGAGATCCACTCCGACAACCATCGAGACAGTCTCGAGTCGGGGCGTGACCTTTCGACCGAGAACCACGACCGTACTCCCAACCACCGTCGGCGTCCCGTAGAAAAACAACCCTCGCATCTCAGGGAACTGGCTGAGGTGGTCAGGTGCAATTTCCCATCGACGGTGTCCAGTCTGAAGATCGACACACACGAGGCGACCTCCACCGCTGCGCTCTGATCCGAGCGCATGCCCGGAGAGTGCGAGCACACAATCTGACGCGACCACTGCAACCGCGAGATCGCCCGCTTGTCGATCGCTGCCCGGCGCATTCGGCGACCCGATCGACAGGTACCACCTGAGTCGGTGCGAGTAGGCGTCGTACGCCCGAAGGACATACCCCTCGTTCACTAGCACCACGGCTCCATCGACCGTGGGCATCGACACAAGATGACGCCCACTCAATGGGGATCCCTCGTACGCACTTGGGGCAATCGCACCGAGTTCAACGGAATTCTGCACGCGTGCGTACAGAGACTCCTCAAGCGGTTCACTCCAAAGTTTGACGGGAACCAGCGGAATCGGACCAAACATCGCGGTCCCAAGTGGATCGATGGATGCAGGAGTTTGTGTTGCCCCTCGCCGTGTCAGCGAGCCCAGCCGGTCTCCCAACGCGATCATTTCTGGATCGCCAGACTTTGCGAGTTTGGCGAGCTCGGTCGCCTGCGACGAGTTGTCATTGAGACCCCACGCAGCAAGAGTCGCCAACGTGGCGAACGTCGCCTTTGGCACTGTCTCGAGGTCGGGGTGACCCGCAATCGAATCGAGGAGCTCCTGCGCTCGGGTGAACTCTGCCGACTCCACCGCACGCTGCGCCTCTCGCACCGCACCACCGAGTCCGGCTGGAGTCAGAAGCCTTGATTCGACGAGGCGTCTGTCCAGACCGTCTGCGGCCAGGCGCTCTCCTTCGCCCGACTGCGCACGCCTGAACTCGGCGAGGACAGCCGCATGAGTGCGCAGAAACTCCTCCGCGCGTTCGCGGGCATCGATGAAGCGATCGAACTCCCCTGGCACCCGAACAAGTTTTCGTCCAAACTCGTCAAGCACGCGACTCACGAGCCGCGCAGATTCCGCTGCGTTATTGAGCGCGTGGTCCTGCGCCTGAGCAATCAGTTGCTCTGCCGATGGAGAGTCATCGACCGCAACCACCGCTGAATCTTGGGCGGTGGCCGCATGCAGTCCGGCGCACACCAACACGGATTCCACGAAAACTGCTTTGAAAACAAGGCAAGTCGAGAGCGTCCGCAGGTACGGCTGAATCACGAAACCCATCCTATGCCAGCGAGCGGCTAGAGTGCGCGCACTGTGATCAGACTTCTTGCATTGCTCTGCGTTGTCATGCTGCACTGGGGCTGCACGACGAATCCACAAGTCCGCGTTCAAGCACTTGAGAGGGTTGCGACAGGGCTTCACGCCGACGAGTACGCACTGCGCATCGACATTCGAAACCCCACAGAGCGACCGCTCGTGCTCGACCGATGGAACTACACCGTTCGAACTCCCACGCAATCGTGGAGCACCGAGTGGATTGCCAGCCGAACCCTGCCGCCTCGGTCAGTGACATTCGAGACGCTCCCAGTGGTCCTGCAACACGCAGACCTTTCCTCGACGGAGAGCACGTGGAGGGTCGATGGCACGCTGCAATACCTGCTGCCAGGGCAGCTCGCTGAGACGCTCTTCGATCTCGGCGTCAGCCGACCTGACGTTTCGTTTGCTGCTTCTGGTGAGACGCTGTCGACGGGGAATGCTGCGCCGGCTGTGAACCAGCGCTAATCGAGATTTCGTTCGGCGCGACCTCTCCGCGACTACGTGCGTAGAGCATCGATGCGTCGTTCATGAGTCGTTGGTGCAGACCAAGTTGCCTTGGATCGTCTTTCGCCAACGCATCCCCAGCGACTCTGACGTACACGCCATCCGAACGTAGTTGCCACGACTGTCGAACATCTGCGAGGGCGTACTCAAGTGTTGTCCAAAGAACTCGACGATGTTCGAGCCTCTCGATTGGGGTGGCCGCTTCGACTCTCGTTTGGAGATTGCGGTACATCCAATCGGCGCTTCCGATGAAAAACTCGCCATCGAGCGGTTCAGACTTTCCGCAGCCGAAGTAGAAAATTCGGCTGTGCTCGAGGAATCGACCCAGGATCGAGCGAACTCGGATATTTTCTGACAAGCCGGCGACACCTGGACGGAGGCAGCAGAATCCACGGACGATCAGGTCGACCTGTACACCAGCTTTGCTCGCACGATAGAGCGCATCCATGACCCCTCGGTCTTCGACCTGATTCATCTTCGCGATGATTCGTCCTGGGCTACCCGACTTCTGAATCTGAATCTCGCGCTCAATCAACTCGATAAAGCGCCGCTTCATGCTGACTGGCGCTATCAAGAGCTTGTTGAATCTCGTCTGGCGAGAGCGTCCGGTCATGTAGTTGAACAGACCCACGAGGTCCTCGGTGATGAGCGGATCGCTCGTCAAAATGCCGATGTCCTCATAGACCCGTGCGGTTCGCGAGTTGTAGTTGCCCGTTCCGATATGGCCATAGCAACGAATCCCATCTGACTCTTGACGAACAACGAGTGCAGTCTTCGTGTGCGTCTTGAGCCCGATCACCCCGTATGCCACATGCACGCCGGCATTTTCGAGCTTGCGGGCCCACTCGATATTGCGTGCCTCGTCGAAGCGAGCTCTGAGTTCGACGAGCACCGCCACCTGCTTACCGCTCTCCGCGGCTCGGATCAGGCTTGAAATGAACGGGCTATCTCCGGAAGTTCGGTAGAGCGACTGCTTGATGCAGAGAACTTTCGGATCGTCCGCTGCCGTCGAAATGAACTTCTCGACACTGAGATCGAAACTCTGATAGGGGTGATGGAGAAGTATGTCTCCCTTGCGGATTCGGGAGAAGATGCTCGATCCCTCTTCTCCGGCAAGTTCGACTGGCGGGAGCGGCGTCCACCTCGAATACCTGAGCGCTGGCATATCAATATCTGCAATGGCATCCAGTATTCCGTAGTCGGTCAATCCCTTCGATTCGTAGATGTCCTCAGCACCAAGATCGAGTTCCTCCATCAAGAATCTGAGAATTCTCGGGCTTGCGCCTGCGGTCACCTCGAGCCTGACCACGCGAGCAAACTTTCGTTCCTTGAGTTTCTGCTCCACCGACTCGAGCAGATCATCGGAGGCATCTCGTTCGGGTTCGATCTCGGCGTCACGTGTCACGCGAAACGGAAGCACCTGAAGGATCTCCATCCCTGGGAAGAGTTCCTCGAGATTGTGCTCGATGATCTCTTGCACGGGCAGGAATCGCCTGCCCGATCGCAATTCGTACATTCGACTTGGCAACTCGGGCACCTTGACCCGCGCAAACATCGTCTCGGGCTCGCCTGGCCTTCGCACGACGAGACCAAGCGAGACACTCATGTTTGAAATGAACGGGAACCGATGTCCAGGATCCACCGCAAGTGGCGTCAAGATTGGGAAGACGTTGCGCCGGAACCAGGCTTGCGCCTCTGCCCGTTCTGCATCCGAGAGGTCGCTCCAATCCAGCAACTGGATCCCCGCCTCTCGGAGCGCGGGAAGCAACTGATCCTTGAGGATCGCGGTTTGCAGTGCGTCGAGCTGCGTGACGCGCGTGCGAATCGTGTGCAGCACCTGTGCAGGAGTCAAGGGTCCGAAACTCGCCGGGCTCGTGCCCGTTTCAATCGCGTGCCGAAGTGCGCCGACGCGCTTCATGTAAAACTCATCGAGATTTCGTGAGTAGATCGCCATGAAGCGAACGCGCTCGAGCAGTGGAGTTGTGGCATCAGCGCACATTTCAAGGACGCGGGCGTTGAATTCAATCCAAGAGTGATCCCGATTGAAAAACCGCGTCAGGTCAGAGGAACTCTCGCCGCCTCCGGAACCGCTCGCGGCATCGAACGATGGGTCAAGATGCGCATCAAACGCGGGATCGAAGTTTGGGCTGAAGTGGCTCGACATTAACTTCGCGCCCCCTCTGGTGTCCCGAGGCATGCGCTTGTCCGCTCATAGGGGGCGTGCCGAATGGCGGCAGAAGGGAAGTAACGCGCCGCGCACCCTGGCGCTTCGGTCACGCGAACCGACTGCACTGAGACGCCATCTGGGATGCGCACACCCATCTCTTGTGCGATGTACTGCGCAACGGCCTCTGCGGTGGGATTGATGCGATCAAAGGGTGGAGTGTCGTTCAAGTTTCGCGAGCGAAAGGGAAGGAGTACGGCATCGAGCGACGCCTCGAGTAGGTGAAAGTCACACGCGAGGCCATCGCCGTCGAGACCCGTTGCTCCAATCACGACCAAGACATGCCAGTCGTGACCATGCAGCGGTTCCCGCTGCCCCTGAATTGCGATCGCGTGAGCGGCTGAGAACGTCCGACACACCTCAAGTTCGAACATCTTTTGAGTATAGCCCGTGCAGCCGATTGGTTCGCACAAAGGTCGCGCGAAGCGGCTAGATTTCCCTCGTGTCAAACGCACCTCTCATGCTTTCAGTCTCTGGCGCCCGTGGAATCGTCGGAGAGTCAATGACCGACGATGTCGTGCGGCGATTTTCGATGGCTTTTGCCCTGCACATGCGTGAGGTCACGAAGCAAACTGGCCGCGGTCGCATGGTGATTGGTCGAGATGGGCGAGGGTCTGGAGCAGCGCTCGGCGACGCCGCGTGCGAAGGGCTCTGTGCAGCGGGGTTTGATGTGATCGATCTCGGCGTCGTCGCGACCCCGACTGTGGGGCTGATGATCGGACACCTCGAAGCGGTCGGAGGAATCGTCGTCACCGCGAGCCACAATCCAATCGAATGGAACGGTCTCAAGACGCTCAACGCGGACGGGCTTGCCCTCCCTGCTGCTGATGCGAACAAGGTCATTGCGAAGTTTCACGCACGAGCGAATTCGGAAGGCTCAGTGCGCGGAAACCGCGAGTACTGCGGCGATGGCGATCAGGTGCATGTGGAACGAGTGCTTGCGAATGTCGATGTGGCAGCGATCCGAGCGAGGCGATTTCGCGTCGCGCTCGACAGTGTCAACGGAGGCGGCGCCGCAAGCGGGCGAATGCTGCTTCATGCCTTGGGGTGTGAGGTTGAACAGATCAATGGCGAACGGACTGGAACATTCGCGCATACGCCTGAACCACTTGAGGCGAACCTCACTCAACTCGCCGAGTGCGTGCGCGAGTCGGGTTCGTTCGCAGCTGGTTTTGCACAGGATCCAGACGCCGACAGGTTGGCCATTGTCGATGAAACTGGCCGCTTCATTGGCGAGGAGTACACGCTTGTGCTCGCTGCCATGAGATTGCTGCAGCGCCACGGATGCGGCGATCTCGCAACGAATCTCTCGACATCTCGAATGATCGACGACGTTGCCGCACAGTTCCCACCATCACGCGTGATCCGGACCGCAGTTGGTGAAGCCAATGTGGTTGCAGGGCTGAAAGAGTCTCGGGGTATCGTCGGCGGCGAAGGGAACGGCGGGTTGATTTGGCCCCGAATCTGCTGGGTTCGCGACTCACTGTCGGCGATGGCGCTCGTGCTCGAACTCCTTGCGCATGATGGCCGGACATTGAGGGCGATCGTCGAATCGATTCGCCCGTACGCGATGATCAAGCGCAAGATGGACCTTGCTTCGGTTGGCGGTCAGGGGGCGGTTGCCCATGCCCTTCGTCAAGTCCGCGATGCATTCGTCGGCAAAACAGGCGCAAGAGTGAACGAAGTCGACGGCATTCGGATCGATCTCGCGGACGGATGGATCCATCTGCGCGCATCGAACACTGAACCGATCATTCGCCTCATCGCCGAGGCGGGGGATCGGGCACGAGCGGAGCAACTCTGCGACGAGTGTGCATCCGCTGCAGGTTTCGGCTGACGGTGTTCGAGCAAGCGCCCTGCGCACCTGCCCCCATAGACTGTCCAGATGCTGACTCTTTCAGGCGCGTACACGGCACTCGTGACTCCCTTCACACGCGACGGGAGTGCGGTCGATGCCGCGCGCCTCGCAGACCAAGTTCGGTTTCAAGCGCGGGGTGGAGTTCGCGGCGTTGTGCCTTGTGGAACGACGGGCGAAGCTCCGACGCTTGAAGAGCATGAACATGCAGCCGTCATTGAGTGTGCGGCTTCGGTCGGACGTCCGCTCGGACTGCAGATCATTGCTGGTGCGGGGAGCAACTCGACCGCGCATGCGATCCATCTGCATCGACTGGCGGCATCGCTCGGCGCACACGCATCGCTGCAAGTGACGCCGTACTACAACAAGCCTTCGCAGGAGGGCATTTACCGACACTTCATGGCGATCGCGGAAAGCGCGGACCTGCCGATCATGCTCTACAACATTCCAGGACGCGCGGCCGTTGCGATTACGCCCGAAACGGTCGAACGCCTCGCGGCGCACCCCAACATCATTGCAATCAAGGAGGCGACTGGATCGATGGATTCGGCGAGCGAAATCCGCCGCCGGTGCTCGATCGCAATTCTCTCCGGCGATGACTCTCTGACTGCCAGCTTCGCGGCGGTGGGCGCCGTTGGAGTCGTGAGTGTTGTCTCCAACATTGTTCCCGATCGCATCGCGCGGCTCTGCAGCGAGATTCAAACTGGAGACCTCGGCGCGATCAGGACGACACACGCGTCGCTCTTCCCACTTTCCCGCGGACTGCTCTCCCTCGATGTCAATCCCGTCCCTCTGAAGTGCGCGATGGAGTTGCTCGGAAGAGACACGGGCGCGGTACGGCTGCCGCTTGCGCCTGCAAGTGATGCGATTCGTGCGGTCATCCGAACGCTTCTGAAGGAGTCGAATGTGACTGACCAGATCGGCGAGTCGCGCACGGACGCTGAACAAACCGTTGGGGCGCGGCGGTGACATCACAGCAGAGTCCCGGGGGGAATTCGGTCGACCAATTGGCTGGAGCGCCTGATCTTCCATTTCGGATTGCGGTGCTGGTCTATCTCTACGACCAGGACGATCGGCTCCTGATGCTCCACCGAAGGAAGGCGCCGAATCCTGGCAAGTACTCGCCCATCGGCGGAAAGGTCGAGTTTCACCGGGGAGAATCGCCTCACGAGTGTGCGCTGCGCGAAACTCGTGAAGAGGCCGGGCTGAACTTGGAACTGCAGGACATCCGCTTGTTTGGAATCGTCTCGGAGCGCGCGTACGAAGGCGAGCACCACTGGATGATCTTCCTCTTCGAATCTGTGAGACCAGTCTCCGCTGAGGGAGTCCGCAACATGGAGTCCATGGGATCCATGGAGTTCGACGAAGGACGCCTGCACTGGATTCCAGTCGAGGAAGTCGCGAATGTCGGAATGGGGAATGGACTGCCCGAAACTGATCGTCGAGTCATGTGGCCGAACGCGCGCAAGCACCGCGGTGGATTTTTCATGGTCGAGATCGATTGCACGAAGGAGCCGTTCGAGTATCGAGTTGTCGAAAGCCACGTGAAGGAGCACGGATGCACACAAGCGTGAAGCGCTGAAGCGAGGAGCGCTGAAGCGAGGAGCCCGCGAAAGGACCTCCCGGCGCTCAAACATGCTCGCCGGCGGCGCGGACGCTTGCCGGCTCCGCAACTCGCGCGGGACCTTCTTTCGACGGGCTACACGGTTTGCGTGGCCCGACTTCGTCGCTGAGATCCCGATTTGCTGCTCGCTGAGGGCCTCAACTATTCCGCGAAGCACAAACCTGCCGTTCGCTGCAACGTTGTTCAATGCCGACTCACTTCAGCGTATTGCTTGGGTGGCGCAGAGTTTTCGCATTTCAGTGACTGCGCTTCGTAGACCAACGAAAATTGCGCGGCTGATGATCGCATGACCGATGTGCAGTTCGTGGACTCCGGGAATCGCAGCGATCGCTGCCACATTTTCGTAGTTCAAGGCATGCCCCGCATTGAAGCGCATTCCGGCGGCGCGGATCGCCTCACCGACGCGCGCGATTCGCTCCAACTCGGCGCGGGTTCGCGCACCTGCTGCTCCCTCAGCCCGATGCATGTGCGCATAGGGACCGGAGTGGACCTCACAGATGGCGATTCCGATTCGCGAGGCGGCCTCAACCTGACGAAGATCTGCGTCGATGAACGCACTCGTGGCAATTCCAGCTTGCCCAAGTTCGTCGACGACGCACTTCAGCGATCCAGCAAGCGCTGCAACGTCGAGCCCCCCTTCCGTCGTGATTTCCAGTCGCCCCTCCGGAACCAGCATCGCCGAGTTCGGTCGGATTCGACGAGCGATCGCCACCATTTCGGCAGTGGCTGCCATCTCGAAGTTGAGAGGAATGCCAACCGCAATGCGCAACTTTTCAAGGTCGGCATCCTGAATGTGCCGCCGATCTTCGCGCAGGTGCACAGTGATGCCATCCGCACCTGCGAGTTCCACTTCACGCGCGGCAAGGACAGGGTCGGGCTCAAACGTCCGCCGCGCCTGACGAAGTGTGGCGACATGGTCGATGTTGACGCTCAACTTTGGCACGCAGTTATGCTAGAGGCGTGAATGACTTCGCGTCGAAACTCGCCGATCTCCAATCCCAGCTCAACGCGCAGGGCGAACGCGTGCTCGCGATGGTCACCTTGGCGATTGAAGCGTACTTCGATCATGATGAAGAGAAAGCACGGAGAGTTGTCGGACTCGATGATGAGATTGACCGAGTTGATGTTGCAATTGAACGCGCGTCGATCCCGTTGCTCGCGATGGGACAGACGGATGAGCACTCGATTCGGCAGGTGTTGACCCTCGTCAAGGTGAACAACGAACTCGAGCGCATCGCCGACGCAGGCGTGAATATCGCCGAGCAAGTCGTCGGGCACATGCATCTCTCCGATCCGATGCCAACGACCTTTCGGGTGATGGCCAACAGTGTTCTCGGGATGCTGCGCGATTCCAACCGCGCACTCGCGACATCGAACGGCGACCTCGCGCGGCAGGTGCTGCTCTTCGATGACACGGTCGATCGATTCCGCAACGAACTCATCCTGCAGGCGCAGGAGCAGGTCTCGCTCGGCGCGAGCAGCGTGCGCTTCGCGTTTCGGGTTGCTGGTGCAACTCGAAACATGGAGCGCATCGCGGATCACTCGACGAATATCTGCGAACAGACGATTTACCTCTTGAGCGGGAAGATCGTCCGACATCGCCCAGATGGTTGGTCGGACCCTGCACCGCCAAACGCAGATTGACCGCGGAACTTCCGGCTCGTTTCAATCGGATTTTTCAACAGATGTGCGCCCAATCACTTCCCTACTCTCAAGTCGACTATCAAAGGATTCGCGAACACCTCGCTTCGCACGGACAAGAACACGTCCTCGAGTTCTGGAGTCAACTCGATGAGATTCAGCGCGCGAACCTGCTCGATCAGTGCGAGCTCTTGCCGCTGGAAATGCTCAGCCGAGAAGTTGAATCCTGGAGTTCCTCGAGCGCGCAGGGTGCAGCGAAGGCGTTGGCAATCGAGCCCGCGACGGTCGTCCATGAAGCGTCGGTAGACGCTGCGCATTTTCGCGAAGTCGGCGAGGCGATGATTCGCGCGGGGCGCATCGCATGCTTCACCGTCGCTGGCGGGCAAGGCACACGCCTTGGATGGAACGGTCCCAAGGGCACATTTCCAGCAGCGCCCATCACGGGGAAATCGCTCTTCCAGCTCTTTGCTGAGTCAATACTCGCGGCGCGTCGGCGATGGGGCGGAGCGATCCCCTGGTACATCATGACGAGCCCTCTCAACCATGATGCGACGCAGGACTTCTTTCGGGCCAATGATTGGTTTCAACTTGGCGAGCGCTCGGTTCGCTGCTTCGCGCAAGGCACGCTGCCGTCGCTTTCTCCTTCAGGCAAGATCTTGCTCGCGGCTCGCGGTCAAATCGCGCTCAATCCGGATGGTCACGGCGGAGCGATCCGCGCGCTGAACTCGAGCGGCGCGCTTGCCGAGATGCAACGCGAGGGAGTCGACACGCTCTCGTACTTCCAAGTCGACAACCCGCTCGTGAAGGCTGTGGATCCGCTGTTCTTGGGACTGCACGACGCACACCCCGAGAGTTCGGGAGAGGTCTCGAGCAAAGTTGTCGCGAAGCGCGATGCAGCCGAAAAGGTCGGGGTGTTCTGCCGGCGCGGGAAGCAAACGATGGTCATGGAGTACAGCGATCTTCCTGCAGATCTCGCGGCCGCGCGGTCGCCGAGCGGAGCGCTGATTCATCACGCGGGGTCCATTGCGATTCATGTCTTCTCGCGGGCATTCCTTCAGGGACTTTCGCGAGAGGGCGCTGGGCTCCCCTTGCATCGAGCGAACAAGAGCGTTGTGAGCGTTGACATGAAAACGGGCGAGGTCTTGGAGCCTGCCACCCCCAACGCTGTCAAGCTTGAAGCTTTTATTTTCGATGCGGTGCCACTGGCAACAAACTCACTGGTGTACGAGACGCGGCGAGACGAAGAGTTTGCGCCTATCAAGAATGCTGCTGGAGAGGACTCTGCACAGTCGAGTCAACGCGCACAGTCCGAGCGAGCCGCTCGGTGGATGGAAGAGTGCGGCATCGCGGTTCCGCGAGATCCGGCCAACGGCGAGTCGAAGGTCACGTTAGAAATCTCTGCGTTGACCGCGCTCGACCCAAGGTCGCTGGCATCATCCAAGAAACTTCCGCGACACCTCGAAGCTGGCATGTCGATCGTGCTGTGATGTGACCGGTGCCGAGGGGCGCATCGTGAAGTCTGCGGGTGAGGGCGCCGCAAGACCGCTGAAGTGCTCAACTCTGGGCGTACGCCGTCGCAGCCGCCGCGACATCGACGACGGTCAGTGCGGGGCGCGGGACGCCCTTCCAACGGTCGACCTGCGGAATCGCGGCAAGATTGAGCCGATCACCACGCCTGATTCGAGCGAGTTGACCAGACTGTCGCCACCAAGTGCAGCGCAACTCAACCGCATCCGCACCGCCGACGCGCACAAAGAAACTGAGATGATCACGCGCAGCACCGAAGGCTCGCGCGTCCTCGCAGACAAGCGCGTCGCGGACGAAGACCACTGGCGCGGTGAAAGACCGACCGAAGGGGCCGAGCGCTGCGAGCGCATCGAATGACTCGCTCGAGACATCCTGTCCAACGAGTTCTGCGTCGGTGCGGACTGTCGGCGCATGTCCGCTGAGTCGATTCGCTGCCGCATGGGCAGACAATGCTTCACGGAATTGGTCGAGGCGATCCATGCGAACAGCGATGCCTGCTGCTGCTGCATGGCCCCCATATCGCTCAAGCAGCGATGCGCATGCGTGCATCCCATCGAGAACCGAGTATCCATCGACACTGCGCGCAGATCCGTGCGCGACATCACCATCTTGCTCGAGCAACACGACGGGAACGCCGTAAGTCTCCGCCAGCCGCGCGCAGGCGATGCCGACCACACCGCGGGACCAACTCGGATCGGCAAGGACGCACGCGCCTCGAGCCTTGCCGAGCCCCTCTTCGATGCGACTGGATGCACTTTCGACGATAGATCGTTCGATCAGCTTTCGCTGATCATTCAGCTGCCGGAAATCCGCCGACATTTGACGGGCATCCCTGACTGTTGCATCAGGGTCCGCGTTCGACTGCGTCAACGAAGGCAGTCCAAGAAGTGCGACAGCGTCGAGTGCCTTCCCGAGCCTCCCACACGCATTCAGGATCGGCGCGATCCCAAATGAAATCTTTTCTGAATCCACTCGATCGCCCGGACTCACTCCCGCCTCTCGAGCGAGTGCAAGAAGCCCTGGAAGCCCGCTGTTGGCGATTCGGACCGATCCGAGGTGTGCGATCACCCGGTTCTCTCCTCGCAGCGGAACGACATCCGCGACTGTCCCCAGCGCCGCGAGCGCAAGCGTCTCGACGAGCAGTTCGCGCAGTCCTTCTGGGAGTTTCTCCGTACCGCTCCATGAACAGGCAAATGCCCACGCCACCTTCCATGCGACAGCAGCCCCGCAGAGTTCGCCTGCGCCCCCGCCGAGCCCTGGATGTGCGATCGCATCGACATCGGGAAGTTGACCATCTGGGCGAATGGCGTGGTGGTCGGTGATGAGCAACTCCATTCCAAGCCGCCGCGCTTCTCGCGCCTCGTCAATCGCGGTGACTCCACAATCAACAGAAATGATTGTCTCGACGCCGAGCGACGCAAGATGGCCGATCGCAGCGACGGACAATCCGTATCCCTCGGTTGCGCGAGTCGGGATGTAGACGATGGGCGTGGAATGCCCAGCGACCGCGCGAAGAAAGTGAAGAAGGATCGCGCTTGCGCACATTCCATCCGCGTCGTAGTCACCGAAGATCGCAACCTTGCGCCCCGCCCGCGTTGCGGCTGCGAGTCGTTCGCCAACCTGCACCGCCCCATGCAATTCCCGTGGGTGCAGGACTTCCGCAAATGTGGGCTTGAGGAATCTCGGAAGTGACTCTCGCGCAATACCTCGCGCGCCAGCGATGCGCTCGAGCAGCGATCCACGCGAGGTGCCATCGGGAAGCGACCATGTTTTCAACCAGCCCTGCATCGGCGTAGGCTACGGTCACCGCCGCACAGGTTCTCAGTACGGTGGGTTTCGGTTGTTAGCATTTCACCTCACCGATGCACTCCTTGGAGCCTCACACCAATGCCTGATCGTTACAAAGCCATACTTCTCTTTGGAGCTCCTGGATCTGGCAAGGGCACCCAAGGAAAGATCCTCGGAAAGATCCCTGGGTTTTTTCACCTCGCCTGCGGCGATGTGTTTCGATCACTCGACATGACGAGCGACCTCGGGAAGCAGTTCCTCAATTTCTCGTCGCGCGGCGAACTTGTACCTGACGAACTGACGATCCAGATGTGGCGCGAGAATATGCACGCGCAAACGGTCCTGAGCCTCTACAAACCAAAGCAAGACCTGTTGATTCTGGATGGAATCCCGCGCAATGTCCATCAAGCGAAGGCGTTGGAGCAATCGCTGGATGTTCTAAAGATCATCCACCTTCGCTGCAGCGACGAGAGCGCAATGATGCACCGCATGCGGCGCCGAGCTCTGAAAGAGAATCGAATGGATGATGCCGACGACAAGGTGATTCGACACCGCTTTGAGGTGTATCACGCCGAGACATATCCGGTCCTCGATTTCTATCCGAAGTCGACTGTTTCCGACATCGATGCGATCGGGTCGCCGGCCCAAGTCTTCCAACGCGTCCTCGAGGTGGTGGTCCCTGTCCAAGAGGCACACTTCAATCGACCTGTAGCGGTCGGCAGCTGACCGCACGCGCGATTGCCGCTGGTGCTTCTCGCCTGCGTGGGCTTCGACACGCTGCTAGTTGGGCGAGGCTGCTTCTTGCGTGGACTCGTCGGCTCTATCAATCGACTTCGTAACGAGTTTCCGAGTCCCGGGGGCGAACCGTACCTCAGCTTCTCGAAGTGCAGCGAGCCTTCGCTCAAGCACCGTGCTCCTCGTCGCGTTCCCGAGTTGCCCCTCAAACTTGTCGAGCTCCGCCGCGGAGGTGAGTTCAACATCGACCTCGAACCGATCTTCAACAACGCCTCCCCCTTCGACGAGGCGAGGCTTGCCACGCTCGTCGCGTTGAGGGCGCGCAACGGAGAGTCTGACCTTTTCACCCGGAACCTTTGACTGGATGATTTCGACAAAGTCGTTCGATGTCGCGATCGACTTGCCATCGACACGCTCGATGCGATCAAAGAGTTTGAGCACCCGCTCGGCAGGCAGCCCTGGCAGCAAGAGCTGCACTTCCACTCCTGGCCGCGTGGAATCGCCGCTGGGTTGCATGCGAATTCCGATCGCCCCCCGTGGAAGCGCAAGCACCTTTTCGCGCGCGACCGTCAGCAGCCGCTCGCGTTGCTCGTCGGTCAATTCTCCCCTGACGAGGACGGCGAATATCTCTTCCGCTACGACCGCCCCATCCGCGAGTCGCAGGCTGGCTGCTTCGCGCGTCTTGAAGTCTCGTGAATCAAGATCTGCGATCGCACTCAGCACTCTTGCCGAAACCTTCACCGTCGCAGTCACGGCGGGATCCCACAACCGCACGACCTCAGGTGCTGGGAGCAATGGGGGGACAAACACCGCTCCACCTCCCCAACCTTGCAACTGCTCCCCTATCTCGAGCTTCACCTTGGCAGGTTGCGGCGCATCGGGAATCCTTTGAATCCCCATGCCGCCCGCTGGCACCGCTTCGCCATCGCGGAGCTTGGGCTCGGGTGGCTTCTTACTTCCGAGCTGTGGCGCCTGCGCGGCCTGCATCCCCATGTTGAATCCAAGGAGGATGGCCGCAGCACCTCCGCCGCGAACAAGTGCAATCAATGCGCGCGATTCGTACATGCAAGAAAAGTCTAGCCATGAACTCGCGCGAGAGTTCGGGACCAAATCGTGACTACTCGGCGTTTTGCGCCTGTTCTTTGATTCGGTCTATTGCCGTCTTGATCTCGACGACTTGCCGGCTAATGTCGATATCTGCAGACTTGCTCGCAATCGTGTTCGCCTCGCGGAGCAACTCCTGCGCCACGAAGTCCATCGTTCGTCCGATCGGCTCTGCAAGTGACGGGTGTAGAAGCGATTCGTACTGGTCGAGATGCCCTGCGAGACGGACAAGTTCCTCGGCGATGTCTGATCGCTCTGCGAAAAGCGCGACTTCACGAATCAGGTCCGCAGGATCGACGGACTGTCCAACCTGCGCGAGCATCGCATCGACGCGCTGACGCAACCTCGCTTGGTAGCCGATCACAACGTCTGGCACCCGCAATCGAATCGCCTCGAGCCGTGACCGGATAGCCGCTCCGTACTCGACGAGATGCCCTCGCAAGACTTCTCCCTCTCGCTTCCTCATCGTCATCAACTTGTCACACGCTTCGTCGACGAGTCGCGTCACCGTTGGACGCAACGCCTCAATGAAGCGGGACCCACCATCCTCGATGATCACACCTGGCAGCCCCAACAGTTGCCCTGGTTCGATTCGGGAGGCTTCGTCGGATCCAAGGGCCTTTACGAGTTGTGCCCGATACTCCCCGAGGCGTGCGCCATCGACCCGCGCAGTAGATCGAGACGCCGCATTCGATACACGCAGCGTGACGATGACGCTCCCACGAGCGAGACGCTTCGCGACCTGTGCATCGATGTCGGCTTCAAGAACGCTGAAGTCCTCTGAGATGCGCAGCGTGCACTTGAAGTGGCGATTATTGACCGAGCGGATTTCGACCGCAACGAGAGCGCCGTCGGATTCGGACTGCGCGATCCCGAACCCGGTCATCGAACGGATCATCGGCGCTCAGGGCTTTCCTGCGGGGGCGTCCGCTGGCGGGACTTCAGACGCGGCAACTGGCGGCACAACAACGGGAATGTCCACGGCAGGTGCTCCAGCTGGGACGCCTTCCGACGAAGCCGGTGGTGCTGCAGGAGCCGGTGTCTGTGGCGCGGGTTCGGCTGGCGCCGCTGGCGCAACCAATGGCGCATCGCTCGCTTCCGTCGTCGGTCCAGTCGGCGCATCTTGCGCTGCGGGCTTTGGAGTCACCCCATCGGTCGGAAGCAATCCAGGCTCAATCACCTGTTCTTCGGTCGCGGGTTCCGTTGACAATGTCTGGTCATCCGCGACATTGAGTCCAATCGCAACGACGAGATAGAACGCGAACGCTCCCATCGTGAGATAGGTGAGCACATCGCCCGTGCGACCGCCGAAGGCCGTATCGGTTCCGCCGCCGGATGCACCGCCAAACGCCTGGGCAAGCCCGCCACCTTGTGGGCGCTGCACGAGAATGACAAGGACGAGAACGATGCTCGAGACGATGAAGAGAAGAGTGAGAATCGAAAACCAAACGCTCATGAGAATGTTTCCAATGACTTTGAGCCGGATCAGCCGGCCGCAATTCCGAACAAGGCAGACTCGCAGATGGCAAGGAAGTCAGCCGTCTTGAGAGACGCACCGCCGACCAAACCGCCGTCGACTCCCGACGCCGCGAAGATCGTCTTCGCGTTTCCAGGCCCCAGCGATCCGCCGTACACAATGCGGACCTTTGAGGCGAGTTCTGAATCATACCGTGAACTCATAAAAGACCTGATCTCACGATGAGCCTCTGCTGCATCCTGCGCAGTCGCTGCAACGCCAGTTCCGATAGCCCAAATTGGCTCATATGCGACGACAATCCGATCCCAAGCCTCGGGAGCAAGCGCTGAACTCGCAGATCGCAACTGGTGCGCGACAACTTCATGGGCTTGACCTGCACCCCGCTGCTGAGTGGTCTCCCCGACGCACAAGACCACGGACAGCCCGCTCTCTATCGCCATCATGAGTTTCTCGGCGACGAGCGACTCGGACTCACCGAGCGCATGGCGCCGCTCGGAGTGCCCCACGAGCACCCACGTCACGCCAAGATCCACGAGCATCTCCGCGCTGACTTCGCCGGTGAATGCGCCATTGGCTTCGCTGGATAAATCCTGCGCTCCGAGACGGAGGCTGCTTCCTTCAATCGCTTGCCCAACGGACTGCAGGTAAGGGAAAGGCGCAAAGACAACGACCTCAACGGCGTCGGTCGGCTCTTTCCACTGCGCTGCGATCCCCTGCGCGAGCGCAGTCGCACTCGCGAGATCGGTGTTCATCTTCCAGTTTCCACCAACGAATCGTCGACGGGTCATCGAGGGGATGTTATGGATCTCGCGGCACTCCGTGACGATTGCGTAGACTTCGCCTCCCATGCGCGCGGCGGATATTCGAACTGCTTACATCGACTTCTTTCGGACGAAAGCGGGACACACTTTCGCCCCGGGAAGCCCCGTGGTCCCCTACGACGATCCAACTCTGCTCTTCACCAATGCGGGGATGAACCAATTCAAGGACGTCTTCCTTGGGCGGGGATCGCGTCCATTCACGCGCGCTGTGAATTCCCAGAAGTGCATCCGTGCAGGGGGAAAACACAATGACCTCGAAGACGTGGGCAAGGATGTCTACCACCACACCTTCTTCGAAATGCTCGGCAACTGGTCGTTCGGTGACTACTTCAAGGAAGAATCCATCGCGTGGGGATGGGAGTTGCTGACGGGAGTCTTTGGACTCTCACCAGATCGAATCTATGCGACATACTTCGGTGGAGATCCAAAGTCTGGGCTCGCCGCCGATGACGAAGCTCGAAACATTTGGTTGCGGTTTTTGCCCGCAAGCCGAGTCATTCCAGGATCCATGAAGGACAACTTCTGGGAGATGGGCGAGAGTGGCCCTTGCGGCCCCTGCTCCGAGATTCACTTTGATCGAATCGGTGGACGCAGCGCTGCGGCACTTGTGAATTCCGGAGACCCTGATGTGCTGGAGATCTGGAACCATGTCTTCATTCAATTCAATCGGGAGAGTGATGGGACTCTGAAGCAACTTCCCGCGAAGCATGTCGACACGGGCATGGGACTCGAACGACTCGTCAGTGTGATTCAGGGAAAGCGATCGAATTACGACACGGATCTTTGGTCGCCTCTCTTCGACGCGATCCGCGAAGTGACAGGTGCGCGGCGCTACGGCGGCGTACTCGGCGATCCTGTGGACATTGCATACCGAATCATCGCGGATCACGTTCGCTGCCTCACTGCTGCTGCATGCGACGGTGCAGGTCCGGGAAGCGATGGACGCAACTATGTGCTGCGAAGAATTCTTCGGCGCGCAGCGCGGCATGGAAGGCAGACCCTTGGAGTGGATCGACCATTCGTCTACGAGATCGTTCCTGCCGTGGTGGGAACGCTTGGCGATGCATTTCCAGAGATCCGTGCTGGCGCGAAGAAGGCCGCCGACATCATCCGCGCGGAAGAGGAACTCTTTGGGCGAACACTTGGCCGCGGGATCGCACTCTTCGACGAGTCGGCAAGTCGCGCAGCGAAATCGATTCCCCCGCGCATCGCCGCAGAGGATGCCTTTCGCCTTCACGACACATGGGGATTTCCGATCGACCTGACACAAGTGATGGCGAGCGAACGAGCGATGGAAGTCGATATCGCTGGGTATGAAGCCTTGATGGAACGCGCGCGCGAGACGAGCCGTGCAGGCGCAAGCGACGGACCTGGAATGGAACTTCCCCCAGATGCGCTCGCGAAACTTGTTTCGCTGGGTGTGAAAGGAACGGACGACTCGTCGCGGGACGGCGGGCGCCCGATGCGTGCGAAAATTGCGGCGATATGGGATGGAAAGGAATTCCTGCCGTCGGTGTCCGCTGGGGCGAACGTCGGCATCATTTTGGATCGAACTTGCTTCTACGCAGAGTCTGGTGGACAAGAGTCCGACCACGGCGACATTCGATCAGGGCACGGTGAGGTCATGGACGGCGGCGGAGTCGTCGGCGATGGAAACGCGCTGGGTTCTGACGGCACCTTCCACGTCGAGGACGTGCAGCGTTTCGGCGACTATGTCCTTCATCGCGGCAGCGTGCAGACGGGGATCATCCGCGCTGGGGAGTCTGCTGAGATCGCGCTGCGGCGCGACCGTCGAGATGCGATCCAATCGAACCACACTTCGACCCACCTGCTCAATCTCGCGCTTCGCGATGTGGTGGGCGAGGATGTCCAGCAGAAGGGTTCACTCGTCGCTGCCGATCGACTGCGCTTTGACTATGCGGGATCTGCGGCATTGAGCGGGAGAGATGCGCAGCGCGTCGAAGAGATCGTGAATCGTGCAATCCAAGCGAACCTCGCGGTGAGTATTCAGACGGTCGATCTCGCGGCAGCTCGCGCGGTCAACGGTGTGCGCGCTGTCTTTGGCGAGCGGTACCCAGATCCTGTGAGGGTTGTGTCCATCGGCGCGGCGGTAGATGAGTTACTTGCGAACCCGAAGAACCACAAATGGCGCGAATTCTCAGTGGAATTCTGCGGTGGAACGCACCTCGCTTCGACGGCAGCCGCGGGATCGTTCGTCCTGCTTTCTGAGAGCGCGCTTGCTGCAGGTGTTCGTCGTTGTTTCGCCTTGACCGGAATTGCCGCGAAGGCCGCGTTGAAGGCTGCGAGTGAGTTGGAGCGCCGCGTGGCCGAGGCAGGATCGCTTGATGGCGAGACTTTGCTTGCGGAAGTTTCAGAGATCACGAAACTCGAATCAACTCTTGCAATCGGCATCGTCGCTCGGGCTCGGGTTGCTCCAGCAATCGAAGCACTTCGCGAGCGAGCCAAGGGAGCAAGGCGCGCTCAGGAGGGAGTGACCCGTGATGGAGCCCTCTCCCAGATTCGCGCGCTGATCGACACGCATGCTGTTGGTGATGCGAACCGACCACTCGTGGCGCTCGTCACAGACGCCGACCCCGCAGCATTGATGGCAGCGATCGACTGCGCGCGGTCGCGACTTCCAGAAACCCCCATCCTCCTCATGAGTCCCGACGAGGCGAACGGAAAGGTCGCGATTGCTGCGACCAGCCCGAAGTCTGCGATCGCGCGGGGAATCAAGGCCGGTGAGTGGGTCAAGGTCGCAGCGCAGGCTTGCGGTGGATCTGGCGGCGGCAAGCCTGACACTGCGCAAGCTGGTGGGCGGGATTGCTCGAAGGTCGCAGAGGCGTTCGCGGCTGCAGTTGCGTTTGCGTCTGAGCGCGCGTGAGCGCAATTGAACCGCACCCGCAGCACCCTTGAAATGGTGGGTTCGTGTCGTTTTTCGACACTGGGCCACCATTTCAAGAGGTCCGCCGGGGAGTCCTCGCGGCGGGACTCAACTGCGCGGTCGCGCGATTGCGACGAGCGCGATTGAACCGCAAAGAACTCCCACGATTGCCACCGCGCCAATTGCAACGAACTGATCGCCAATCGGGCCGCCTCGCCAGAGTGGCCCTTCTATCGCGGCAATCGCCCAGCGAAATGGGCTGACGACGCTCAGCGATCGCATCACTGGAGGCATGAACACAAGCGGAATTGATCCTCCACCGATGAGTGCCATGACGAGGACGATCGCGCGACCTGCTCCCTCTGCGCCACCACCCGTTCGAAAGAGTGCTGCGATCATCATGGCGAGCGAAGTGAAAGTGACTGAAATCACAAACATCGCGACCAAGAGCATGAGTGGATCGACTGGCTTCACAGCGAAAACTCCCCAGGCGAGCGCAAGCAGGAGCGATTGCATCGCCATCGACGAAATCACGCAGACCAGCCCCTTTCCGACCAAGATGAGCCGCATCGACAGCGGTGCAGCTCGCAGCCGAGTCAGCGTGCCCTGCGCGCGCTCTGCGACCAGCGTTGTCACGAATGCCATCACGCATCCAGCGAGTCCCCACACGACTCCCTGTGGAAATGTCACTGCATAGCTTGAAGGTGGATCGCCGCCGCCGCGGGGCTCTTGCGAGAGCATTTCGCGGTTGATGCGGATTGGGCGAAAGGACTCAAACGCGCCTCCGTCACTTTCGTTGGCTGCCTGCTTGACAGTCGCCGCGCCACTCGACTCTGCCGCGCCAGTTGAATCAGCGCGCTCCGCCGAGAGTTCCCCCGTTGCAGCAAGAAGTTTCATCAGCGAACGACGTACCCGAGGTGAGATCGAAGAATCACCATCGAGTTGGTCTTTGAGTGTTTGCTCCTGGCGCTTCAACTGAACCGGGTCCGCGACGATCTTCATCAGCTGGCGAAAGCCAAGTTCCATGAGTTTGCCTTCAAGGAGCCCCACTTCTGCGGGTGCCGATGGATCACCGACCAGTTCGATCGGCATCGCCCCACCCGAGAAAATCGTGGCGGCGCGCGAATCGAAGCCGTCCGGAATGATGACCGCCGCTGACACCTTCCCTCGGCGCACGAGCGCGATTGCGCTCTCGCGGTCAGAGGTTGCAAACACGAGGAGTGACGAGTCGCTCTCCAGCGCTGCTGCGAATGAACGGGCGAGTGGTCCATCATCTTCGATCGCGACGGAGATCTCAAGCATTCCCGCGTTGGGAGAGCGGCCAAAGACAGTGCCGAAGAGCACCGCGATGATGATCGGAAAGAGAATCGTAAAGAACAACGTCGCTCGGTCTCGCACGAGGAGCCGCAGATCCTTCACGACGATCGCTGCAATCGCTCCCTTCATTCGCGCAGCGTCCTTCCCGTGAGGTTCAACAGCACTTCTTCCAAGCCGCGCGCGGCGACTCCCGCTGTGCTGCCATGCTGCGAGACCAAGGATGCGAGCGTCCCCTGCGCCTTGATGGTGCCGTGATCCATCACCGCAATCCTGTCGCAGACCTTTTCCGCTTCTTCCATGTCATGCGTCGTGATGAGGACGGCACACCCACCTTGCGCCCGCGCACGGATGATCTCACGCACATGCGCCCGCGACTGCGGATCTACACCGGCAGTCGGTTCGTCGAGCACGAGCAGCGACGGCGAATGCACAAGTGCCACCGCGAGATTCAGGCGGCGCTTCATTCCGCCAGAGAATGTGCCGACGCGGTCGCTTCCGCGCGCAGCAAGCCCTACCTCATCGAGGGCGCGACTCACATCGCCACGGGCGAGCCGCACGCCGTAAAGGTGCGCAAAGAAGTCGACCGTTTCTGCCGCCGTCAGCGCGAGGTACAACGCCAATTCTTGCGGAGCGAAGCCAATCTTTCGGCGAACCTCTGCCTGCATCGGATCGCCGGTCGAGTCAGCGTCGCATTGAAGTCTCACGCTCCCCGAATCTGGTCTTGCGAGTCCCATCACCATGGCAACGGTTGTCGATTTTCCGGCACCATTGGGACCGAGCAGCCCGACGACTTCGCCGCGCGCCACATCGAGCGAGACACCATCCACTGCCTTGAGAGCCCCGTACGCACGGCGAAGATCCTTCAGCGTCAGCATCTCGAGCGATCCTGGAGTTCACAGTTCGCGCTCGCCACGACGACATCCTATGCCATACGCTTTCGGTCATGACCAACGCGAACCAAGCGATCACGAGCATGCTGCACGAGTCTCGCGTCTTCAACCCCACGGCTGAGGCGAATGCGCGGCTGGGACCGCTCCATGTTCCGGACATGGCGACCTACATGCGTGAACATCGCCGCTCGCTTGAGAATCCGTCTGAATTCTGGGGGGAAATTGCCAAAGAGTTCCACTGGTACAAGCCGTGGACGAGCGTCATCGACTGGAACCTTCCAGACGCTCGCTGGTTTTCTGGTGGCACGACCAATGCCTGCGACAACTGCGTGGATCGCCAAGTTCGAAACGGGCACGGCGACGAGATCGCAATCGTCTGGGAGGGAGAGCCGTGCGATCCGGCGCCCGAAATTCGGCGGCTGACCTACAGCGACCTCCAGCGTGAAGTCTCGCAGGCTGCGAACGCGCTCAAGTCGATGGGCGTCCAGCGAGGCGATGTTGTCACGATCTATATGGGGATGGTTCCAGAACTTGCCATCACCATGCTCGCGTGCGCCAGGATCGGCGCGCCGCACTCGGTCATCTTTGGCGGATTCGCGCCTCCCGCAATCGTTGATCGAGTGCAAGACGCGAAGAGCAAGATCATCGTCACCTGCGATGGCGCGTGGCGACGAGGACAGGTCGTGCCGCTCAAGAAGAATGTCGACGAAGCGTGCGAAAAATTGCCGTCCGTTTCGAACATCCTCGTGGTCGCGCGGACCAAGTCGTCCGTCACGATGCGGGCTGGGCGCGACCGGTGGTGGCATGAAGTCGTCCCCGCACAGTCGACCGACTGTCCCTGTGCCCACATGGAGTCCGAAGATCTTCTTTTCCTGCTTTACACCAGCGGATCGACCGGCAAACCGAAGGGCATCTGCCACACAACGGGTGGCTACATGGTCTTCACCGCACACACCGCGAAGTTGACTTTCAACCTCGTACCTGGGCGAAATCAACTCTACTTCTGCACTGCGGATATCGGCTGGATCACTGGGCATTCGTACATCGTGTACGGCATGCTTCCCAATCGTGTGCCAACGGTGATGTACGAGGGCGCCCCAAACTCGCCCGCCGAAGATCGGTTCTGGGCGATGATCGAACGGCACAAGATCACCCATTTCTATACGGCGCCGACGGCAATTCGCGCATTCATGAAGTGGGGAGATGAACATCCGCGCAAGCACGATCTGTCGAGCCTCGTCCTGCTTGGAACAGTCGGCGAACCCATCAATCCCGAGGCTTGGATCTGGTACCACGAAAACATCGGATCCTCGCGGTGTCCGATTGTGGACACCATGTGGCAGACTGAAACTGGCGGGCACATCATCACGCCGCTGCCGGGATGCACGCCGACCGTTCCAGGATCCTGCACCCATCCGATGTTTGGAGTCGACGCAGCAATCGTCAATGAGAAGGGCGAAGAATTGCCAGTGAATCAGGGTGGACTCCTCGTGATTCGAAAGCCGTGGCCTGGAATGCTGCGGGGAATTCACGGGGACCGCGCGCGGTTCCTCGAAACGTATTGGTCAAAGGTCCCGGGCATGTATGTCGCGGGCGACGGCGCGCGCAAAGACGAACGCGGTTACTTCTGGATCATGGGTCGCATCGACGATGTGATCAACGTCAGCGGTCATCGACTGGGCACGATGGAAGTTGAGAGCGCACTCGTTTCGCACGATGCTGTTGTTGAAGCTGCCGTTGTCGGAATGCCGCACGAGATCAAGGGCACCGGCATCGCAGCGTTCGTGACCCTCTCACCTGCCTACAACGGTGCCGCAGGAGACGGACTGCGAAAGAGTCTCATGGAACATGTCACGAAGGAAATCGGTCCAATCGCACGCCCCGACATGATTCGATTCACGATGGCGCTCCCGAAGACTCGCTCCGGAAAGATCATGAGGCGTCTGCTGAGAGATATCGCAGCGGGAAAGGAATCGACTCAGGACACGACCACCCTCGAGGACCTCACAGTGCTGGCGAAACTTCGCGAGAGCGACGAGTAGGGTCGAGGGAAGCCGCCTCGCACAGCGTTTCGACGAAAGTCTTGCGAACTCCGTTGATCCGAGTTCGAACCTCTGCCAACGTGTCGATCACCGTCTGCTCTGAGATCTCGAGAACTTCCGAGATATCGCAGGACGGAAGCCGGTCGATGTAATGCAATTCCAAGACAAGACGTTCGAAACTCGTCAGACTCCTCGCCACGATTGTGACGAGGGGTGCGGTTTGTTCGAGCATGTCGTGCGATCTCCTTGCACAGCTGCTAGCACCATTGCGCTCTCGTTCGCCCCACTGGCGATCCGTCGCCACTACGGCGTGAAGAGTACCACGGGAATTGACGCTGTCCAATGGAGCCGACCATTCTTTCTGGAGCGCGGTGAACCCGATCTCGAGCGGCGCCGTGTCGGCAAACGCCACAGCGAGTTCTGGATCGAACTGCGTTCCGGCACATCGAAGGATTTCGTGAACTGCAGCGCGGGGCGTTCGTGCCTTCGAATAAGGGCGATCCGTGCAGATTGCATCGAAGGTGTCAGCGATCGCGATGACTCTCGACGCGAGAGGAATGTCTGTCCCTCCGAGCCGAGATGGGTAACCGTGTCCATCCCAGCGCTCGTGATGGGAATGCACGCCGCTACGAGCGAACGCAAGTTCTGGGAATGCTGATAAGAGTCGCTCTCCCACCACTGGATGGCGGCGAACGAGGGCGAACTCATCGGCGGTCAGACGACCAGGTTTGCCGAGGATTGCGCTTGGAATTGTGATCTTTCCAAGGTCATGAATCTGAGCTGTGATGCGAATCGACTCGACCTGGCCCGGGTCGAGTCCAATCGCGATCGCGAGCCCAGCCGCGATCGAGGCCACGCGAACACAGTGTCCACTCGTATCAGACTCTTTCAGTTCGATGAGATCTGAGAGAAACGAAATCTGCGGCTTGTCTTCCATGTCCGAAGTCCCATCGGCTCCAATCCGACGGTCCATGACAGGACTTCTAGATTTTCCCTCTCGATACACTTCCCCCCTGCTCAATGCGGATTTACCCCTTTTTTGCGGTCAGAGCCCCTGCACACCGTGCCTCGGAGGTCTCATGCCCACCCTACGACGTCGTCGATCGGGCAGAGGCAGAGGCATTCGCTGCGCGACCGAACAACTTTATGCGCGTCGTACGGTCGGACGTTGACTTTCCCCCGGACCATGACCCGCACCGCGACGAGGTGTACGAGCGTGCTCGCGAAAACTTCAACGGATTGATTCAGCAGGGGATGCTGCGCCGCGATGAGGCCGCACAGATGTTCGTCTATCGGACATCGCGTGGTGGGCGCCGTCAAGCAGGCCTTGTCTGCTGCGTCGATGTCGATGATTATCGCAGTGGCGACATTCGAAGGCATGAACTGACGCGTCCCGACAAGGAACTTGACCGCGTTCGACACATGCTCACAGTCGGCGCACACTGCGAGCCTGTCATGCTTGCAGTCATGCAGCAGACGGAGTTTTCCCGCCAGTTGTCGCGGGACATGAATTTCAGGCCGCTCCTGCACATCTCGACCAAGGATGGCGTCACGCACACGCTTTGGATGGTGCAGGAGTGCGAGCCCTATGCGCGCATCTTTGCGGATGTCGATCGGATGTATATCGCCGATGGTCACCACCGCTGTGCGGCGGCCGAACGCGTGGCAGAGCAGCTCGGAGGCGAGGCGAGACGATTTCCTGCGGTGGTTTTCCAAGGCGAAGACCTGCTGATCCTGCCTTATCACCGGCTTGCGCGGCTTGCTCCTGGTCGATCGATTGAGGATGTCGAACGAGCACTCGCAGCGATGGGATCGCTGGAGCCCGTTCCAGAGAGTGTCGGTCCCGCGCCAACCAGCCGAGGCGAGGTTGGCATCTTCCTCGGGCAGACCTGGTGGCGATTTCGCCTCCCTGCACCGAGCGGCAGCGATCCGCTGGCGCAACTCGATGTCGTTCGACTTTCGCGCACTGTGCTGCAGCCGATCTTTGGAATCACCGACGAACGAACCGATCCGCGGATTTCGTTTCTGGGCGGATGCTCGACGGAAGAACTCGCACGCAAGGCGATCGACAGCAAGTTCGACGCAGCGTTCGCAATGTTTCCGACTTCGATGGAAGACTTGGTATCGATCGCGGGAGCCAACTTCATCATGCCACCAAAGTCGACCTGGTTCGACCCAAAGATCCGAAGCGGGCTCTTCGTCCATTCGTTCGAGAGTTCGAACGGTGGCGGGTTACCATCAAGCCCATGAGCGACTCCGACCCCACTGCATTCGCGACTCCACTCGCGCTCGCGTCGCGCGTGTTGCTCGTCGATCAATTCGGCGTGCAGGGACTCGAAGGGCTGCGCGCGGCCGGCTGCGACGCGATCTTCAACCGGCTCCTCTCCTCCGCGACGCTTGAACAGGCCGTTCGCGACATCGAACCAGACATTCTGGTCACGCG
>CAYHHO010000024.1:0-29557 GCA_964356445.1 uncultured Singulisphaera sp.
CAAGTCAACGCGTGATGACCCGCGCGTTTTCGCGTGGCGCGTGGCAATGTAGGGGGTGACTGACTGCCAGACAGTCGAAGGCTTCACTGGCAGAGGTCGAAAGTCGTCCAATTCTCCGTGTCCGAGCAAGAGAACGCGGAGTGGGTGCGATGCATTGTCGCGACCGATGGGTTTGAATTGACGGAAGCAGTTGATCGCACGCATTTCATCGCGTCCAAACCCACCGCGAGCGAAAATGGTCAAGTGGTCGAGTCGTCCGTCACCGTCTTCATCGGTTGGAAGGAAGTACGCGTGAGAGTGACCAGTCAGGGGCGTGCCGTCCGCGTTCTTTCCCGAGAGCATGTCGGAACGCCCGCGGACTCCATCTTGAGCGGCAATCTGACCCTGAAGCGACATGAGTGCTCGCCGTGCGGCTTCGGCGACAGGGAGGGTGTCTGTGGCACGAGGAAGTACCGCGCTGTCCAGAGCAAAGCGGACGACCTGTGGTGCTGGACGCTGGGTCACACGCGTTCGGGCTCTATTGGATTGGATCTCGAAACAGTCGCGCCTGCGCGAATACGAGACCCAACACGAACCAGGAGGGTCGGACCACTTCTGCTCGTGAAGCCGGAGTGTCTCCATGCAGAGGTGCCAGTTCGGGTCGCAGACAGCGCGACGCACCTTGGTAGTGACCTTGCTCTTGCCTTTACCACTGGTCGACTCTTCCTCATCGACAACATGGGTATCCAAGAACGCACTGTCGGGGTCGAGGCAGAGAGTGCGCACAAGTTCATCGTTGGCCGGCGATACCGAGAGTTCATCCACCAACCGGCAATTCGTCGAGTCACACCAAGTCTCTGCCTCCTCACGATCGAGAAGGCGCGCCTCGCACCACGACTCAGCGCGACCTAGGAAGTTGAGATTCGCGAGGATCAGGGAGAGGAGTTCGCGCTGCTTCGGTTCGAGATCCACGCCAGGCCAGCACGCCACGATCGGCGCATCGGGGGCGAGGGCGACGAATGCGTCGAAGACTTTCGTTTTCGCCTTCGCAGGCTGGTCTGCCTTCCAGTTCTTCTCCCATGGCATGTAGTGCCGCGTGTGCCCCGTCGTCGCCGACGGGAGCGCGAACCTCGGCGGGGCGGCGAGCACGCGGAGGATCGGCTCGACACTCTCTTGCGGCGCCTCGGGCATGGTGCGCTTCCACACAGCGACAAGGGAACGCAGCAAGCGCCATGGCGACGGCGGCCACTCGACTGCCCCCTCGTTGACATGCCGACCCCAAGGCGTGGCGTGGTAGCGACCGGCTGGGAATGTGAAGGAGATGGCGATCAAGACTGCCCCGCATCGGGATCAGAATCCTCGCTGCCCTTCTTGCTGCTCTTCTTGGGCTCCCTCCATTCGACAACGGTGAGGGCAGGGGCGGCGAATTCGGCCTTGCACTTCGCAACGAGGGTCTTGCATTCGCTCAACAGCGCAGACTCCTCTGGGATCTGAAAAGACTTCGGGCGCGTGACGATCAGACCTTGACCGGCGGGTTCTAGGTCACACGCGGTGCGAAGCCGCAGACCCGTTCGGAGAAACCTCTGGATCTTGAACAAGGCGAGGGCGATGAGCAATTGGTTTGCGTCCGGCGGCAAACCGTAGCCACGGAGGAGTGCGAGGTCGAGGTTGAAGTACGCCTTGGTTGTCGCGGCGACAAACTCGGTCCTGTGGAAAGGAACATTTCCAAAGCCTTCCTTGCTCGTCTGGCCTTCATCGCCCTTTCCAGGATTGACTCGGTCGTTCTTGACTCCGCCGCTCTCGGCAGGCGACGCACCCTGAGCCTCGATGAAGCCGCTGATGAGGCGCGAGAGGCGAAGTCGGCCGCCAGCGAGCTCGCCCTTGGCGAGAAAGACACCGTGAAGTACGGCGTTCGGATCGAACTTGAGCACGATCTTGGCAAGATCGCGAAGGCGGACGGGTCCCACTTCCAATCCCGCCGCGTCCTTCTTGAGCTGGTCGAACACACTCTTGTCCCCGCCTTCGAGGATGTACGGCGAGTTGATTCGGTGGGCTTCGAGTATGGAATTCGTTAGGCTTCGCTCTCCTGCCTTAACGACGATGTACGGGAGGCCCCGTAACTCCGGGATGAGGTCATCGGTCGCGTCGTCCCAGATCGTCATCTCCAACCGGTTCGCCACCGACTGAGCCGACTCAACGAGGAGCATCTCCGTTCCGTCTGGACGCGTGTACCGCGCCGGGCCGAGGTCCGCGAATCCGGTGGGTTGGAAGCGGTCGCCTTGGAGCGGCTTGAGTTCGCACTCCAATAGGAGGCGCGGAGCGTTGGAGAGTGCGGCGAAGTCGATGACGGAGGCTGATGGGGGCATGGTCTGGGTTCCTTATTGGGCGGAAGTGGAGGTCATAGCTGTAGTCGGTTCGTCGATCTTGTCGGCACGGGTGGCCTGCTGAACGAGCGTGTGGACGGCGTCGGCGCGAATCGGAATGAGGAGAGCCGCTGCGAGGCGCATCCCCTCGCGCTGGGAAAAGCGAACCTCGCACCATTCACCATCTCGGGAAGGTCCGCCGGAGCGACGGTGCGGAAGTGGGGTCAGGCCGGACGCCCGAAGTCGACGCATGGCGATCGTCGCCGCCTCCCCGACGCGACCGGCGCGCAGGAGCGAGAGGATCGCGGGTTCGGGGCGGATACGGATGCCGTTTTCGTGCGTGTTCGCGAACCGCCAGCGCAACTTGCCACTCGCGGTACGGGACGCAAGAAGCGGATGCGGTAGGAACAGAAGTTTGAGCATCGCATAGAGGGGCGGAAGATCTGCAGTGCCAGCGTCGCTGCTCGTGTCCGCTTCCGTCGGGTCGACATTGGATTGATCGATCAGCATCAGCCCCCACAGAAGGTCTTCGATCTTGCGATCGTCGAGATCGCCGCGGAGAAAGGCTGCGATGCTCGCGCGCGACGCGGTGGACGATGGTGCGAGCGGCAGATCGCGACACCCCTTACGCGCGCCATCCATCACACGTCGGTCAAGAACGGAGGCAAGATTGGCGCAGAGGTCGGCGGCATTCCAAACCACCGCGCGTTCCTTCTCGGCCCACTTGGCGCCGAGTTTCCTATCGTCGCCTCGCCACAGTTCCACGGGTTCAAGATTGGATCTGAGTGAACGGATGGCATGTGTTGGGTCGTCCACACCAGCGAGGGCAAGCGCAATCTCGAACTCGCCGCCGTCGGGAGCGTTGGCCGCGTCGACCCAGGCAGATGACAGACCTGCGACGGGACGGAGAAACTTCACCGTCCTGAATCGTTCTGCCGTCGCCAACTCTCGCTCCGCCACGCCGAGTGCCACGAGGATTGCTTGGAAGTTGGACTGCCCCCCGTAACGGCAGAAATCGAAAATGGCAGAGTCGATGGCTCGGAGCACGGCCGTGAATCGCGCCGGGGCTTTGTCGCCAGAGCAGGCACCGCGGAAGCGGTCAACCCAAGGATCGATCTCGCGGAGTAGGTTGGCGTCGAGGCGCTCGTTGACAGCAATTCGGCCTTCAGTTGCTGCGAGAAAAGCTTTGCCGCTTCGTTTCAGAAGGCTTACGCGAGCGAACACCCCAATCCCCCGATCAACGCCAAGAGTTGCGGCAGCCCGAGCGAAGTCGACGGCGTCCCGTACGGCTCTTCCATGCACTTCGGCGCGCCCTTCGCTGAAGAGTGCCGCGACTTCGGGGTATGTCGAACCGCGTTCCCAAAGCGGTAGCCAAAGTTCTCCTCGCGCGTCAGAACCGTCCTTCGGTCCCGCGGACGTGAAGCCGACATCGGCGGCACGAACCGTGAACGGAAAGGCAGCGCGAGAGCCCGCGCTGGTGCCCAGTCTTCTCGCTGCTGCGCCTGCGAAGGCGAGAGACCCTTCGAGCATGAGTACGAAATCCCATGGATTGTCTGTGGGATCCCCCTCCATTCCCTGGGTGGCGTTGGGACCACCGGCTCGTCCTGGCGAAAACTGCCCAACGGCGGCGTCCTGAAGGCCAGGAGTCACAAATGCGAAGAGTGCACACTTGAGCCACGGTTCGGCGGGTGCTGTTGGTTTCGCGGCCGTGATTCCGAGCGCGGAGAGCCGCCCCATGAAGTTTTGTGTGAAATCCAGTCGACCGTCGTTGCCGCCGGTCCCCAGGATCGGGGCAAATGACTGGCCATCTTGCTGGAGAATCAGCGCAGAATCCATCCACTGCACGACCTGATCGGGGAGGCTGGCGCGGTAGCGGCGAAGCAGGTGCGACTTCGTCTCATCGGTTGGCTTGTCCTCGACACCCTCCTCGACCAGAATGGCGCGAACGGTTTCGATAGCCGACTTGTATCCCGAGCATCGTGCGGATGGCGCGGCCACGAGCGCATCCGCGAACTTGGTGTTGTCGCCAGAGAAAAACCCAGATCCGCCGGCCCAAGGCGCGAGAATCGGCGTCGGCTGATATCGGTTGAGGAAAAAGTCTTCAAGCCCAGCTTGATCAAAGCGGCTACTGAACACAAACACATCGTTCTTCCACCACCCGCGCGCGTTCGGATCGCCGTGTTCGCGATCCTCAGAAACCAGCCGCAGGACGCCAAGCGCCTTGAGATAGTTCATCAACGGCTCGGGCGTGCAACCGCGGAGTTCCACCGTGTGAGTAGTTGTGTGCGTCGATGACTCAGGCATGCTCGGCTCCGGGGGTCTTGCCTTGCGCACTGGCGTCGGAGTCGGCCCTGCTCGCAGGCGTCACCCCGTCACGATTCGTCGCGCCATTCGCCCCATTCTTCGCCGCAAAGCAACGGGCGACCTCGCTCATCTGCTCGAGCCGCGCCAACTTCTCACGGAACGACAGAGCGCGGAACGCTTGATGCTGACGCACGCGATTCCCCTCAAAGGTCGTGCGACCCCAATCGATCGGCTCAGGCGCCATGAGTGCCTCCATGAATTCCATGCAGCAGTCGCAACTCAGCGATGTCGGCCAGGTCCTGCGTGCTCCGTCCATAGCCGTGGGCAACGACTGCCAGTCCGCCTACGACGATGAATGGCACCCTAGCGTCGTTTAGGGCTCGTGCGATGGCGACGATGCTCTGACGCTTCATGTGTTCGATCTCCCGATGGCGGTCGTGGTGGTGCCGCGCTCAGAACCGTGCGAATCGTCGGCGTGTCGCGTGGATGACGCCGCAGCGCTCGCGCGTTCATCGGCCGCCCGAAGGATTGCTTCAAGGTACGCGAGTCGAAAGGGGCCGAGACGGTCGCGCAGGCGCAAGACCCGCTCGATCCAACTCGGCTCACCAACACCCTCCTCACCAATAAACGGCGGGCACTCGCACAAGCCGAGCTCCATCGGTTCAAGAGAGAGCGCGACGGCCGGTGCAGTCACCCCGCCGCCGAGGTCGGTCGCTGGAAGTTCGTCGCCATCCCAGACGCCGCGGGCGAAGCGCTTCTGCGGCGCCGGCGTGCCGTTTTCAGACCGCGGTCGCTTCTCATCAGGAAAAGATCGAATCGACAGACGCACCTTGCCGTGGTGCGCCGCGATGAGGTACGCGACGAGATCACGATCCGCGTCCACGAGTGGAACGCTCTTCTGAAGCACCGCAAGCGCCGATGCGAGTTCATGCCGGAAGTGTTTTCGAGAGTACCGCGTCCAGAAGCCGGCTTCCACAACTTGGCCCGCGCGATCCTTTCGACTGCCTGGCGCCTTGGCCACGAATCCGGAGCCAGCCATGTCGACTGGGCGACCGCCTGCCTTGATTGCTTCTTGGAAGATCTTGTGGGCCTTGCCCCAGTCGTGCCAGCGCGCGGCTGCTCGCAGGGCAGCGCTCTCGCGCTCGTTCATCAGCAGCACCTTCAGGATGATGTCGAGTTCACGGGACACATCGTCGGTGTGCTGCGCGATGGACTGCCACCGACGGGTCACTGAGAGACCGTCGTCGTCGTATCCGTCTGGGTCTGGTCGCGTCAACTTGTCAGGTTTCAGAGATCCCACACCGTCCTCGCAACTCGAATCCCATCCGCACGCTGTCTTGTACCCGCCCGCCGCCGCATGGATCATGAAAACCTGCCCAGGCGAGATGCGATTCGCATCCGTGGCGACCCACTTTCCTTCAAGGAAGTCACGTCGGAAGACCTTGCCGTTTGCTTGATCTTTCTTCACAAAGTCCTTGAAATCGCCGATCGGTGCGGGGCAGAGTTCATCACGACTGGGCATGGGCTCAGCGTCCAGCTCAGCGTCGCCGTCCCACGACCGCCAGAAGACCCGCACATCCGTTTCTTCGATCTCACGCACATACCGATCGATGTCGATGTCATTGCCAGCAAGGTCCGGCGTCGTGTCGAAGAGGTCAATCAGGTCCTTGCGGCGGATGACGTGGCTGTGCTTGAACTGGAGTTCGACATTGCGCGCATCGAGAGATCCAAGGCCGACGTCGTTCAGAAGCGAAAGTTCTTCACGAGCTTGCACGAGATCGCTGAGCTCGTACGGCCTCGCGGTCTCCTCGGGCTTCACGCTCGGAAGATCAACCCAAACAACCGATGCGCTCCCATTCTCGTCGCCGAACCGGTTGCATCTTCCAAACCTTTGCACGAGCGACGCCCACGGAGCGAGTTCGGTGAACAGCGTTGTCGCACTCACATCGACCCCCGCCTCGATGACCTGTGTGCTCACGATGATCGTGCCGCCTGTAGTTGGTTCGTCGCACAGTGCTTTTTCGGCGCACTTCCGATCACCTGGTCGGAATCGTGAATGAAGGAGAACGATCTTTGGCGGCGGTGCAGAAGGGGTCGGTGCAATGTCTTGCTCCGCCGACCCCTTTTTGCTTGCTTTGACCTTCTTGCCGCGGGTGGCTGCGTCGACGGACGAGTGCGCGGCGATCCTGTCGTACAACTCGCATGCCCGCTTCACCGTGTTCACCACCACGATGGTTCGCGTGCCGGGCCTGTGGGCTTTTCGAACCTCGCCGGCAAGTGCGACCGCGTCTCCCATGGTTGCCGTCGCCCGCGCCAGAGACTTGGTTGCGTTCCACCTCTTGGCGATTTCGGTGTTCTTGTGATCGGCGTCCGCCAGATTCAGTCGCGGAAGCCCAGCGACTTTGCTCTTGAAATCGACCGTGCTCAGCCACTCCGGTCGCATTGTCGCCGACATCCAGACGCTGTGGCAGCCGTTTCCACCGTCGGGACTGAGAGACTCGCGAAACGCTTCGAGCTGCGCCGTCGTTGCCAATCCACTGCCCATCAATTGGATTTCATCAAAGATCCAAAGGCAATCGGTGTTCAGGAGTCCGAAGTGCATCGGCCACCGCGCCCGACTCGCCGCGTAGCCACGATTGAGCGCACGCGACAACAGCATGTCCTGGGTTCCGATGATGATCGCGTCGCGCTCGGGGTGGATGTCCCAGTCGTCCTTCTCTTCGCCACCCATCAATACATGAACCTGGGTTTCATCCTTGAGACCGAGTTTCTCGAGCCATGCCTCGGCACACGCCTTCGTCTGCTCGACAAGCACCCGCATGGGCAGGCAATACACCAGCCTCCTCGGAGTCGCTGCGCGTCGCGCTTCGTCGCCACCGTGTCGTCGCCATAGCCAACCCACACCCGCCATTGCCGTCTTTCCCAAACCTGTCGGGACATTTACCAGAGACTGGATGCCATTTGCGAACTCGCGCTGGAATTCGAACGGGCGATTGCCCGTCGCGCGCTCGAAGAACTCGTCGAAATTGTTCCCACCAAGATCCCCAGTCACTCGCACAGATTACCAACGAGCCCGCGGTGCGCCACGCGCCCGGAATTCCGCGAACACCGGTTGCCTCTTTCCCCTCATATCACCACCGTCCCCACTTCGCGCTGCGGAACGCCTACACCGAGAAAACTCGATGCCTCGCGCGCTGCATCTTCATTGCCGCCCATATCGACGATGAGCAACTGGTCTTCCTTGAGATTCAGTATCTCGCGTGCGGCTGTTTCGAGTCGTACTCGATCGATCGGCTTGAGCGCGCAGTAGAAAACCGAATACTGCCAGGCCTCGCCGTACGCCTTCAGCAACTTGTGGATCTTGCGCAGACGCTTGTCGTCGCGAACGTCGTAGCAAACAAGAAAACTTCTACGCATGATGGTTCCCCATCGACTCGTTCCCTCTACCGCGTCGTCAAGAACGCGAGTGCTGGCGCCTCTCCAAGCATCCACGCGGCAACAAGCCGCGCGTGCAGCATGAGCATCCGCCTGTAACTCAATCGGTAGTCGAAAACGGAATGCATCACCTCTGTTTCCATCCTTCTTCCGTACGCCATGAAGAACGCCTTGCGACCGGCGTCGGTCATCGTGCATCCGTGCGCGGTGTTCATGAAGTGACCCTCGACGAGTTCGCCGCGATTGAACGCGCTCACTGCGACTGAATCGGCGATGAGCGGCCTGAATGGCTCCATCAAATCGAGCGACAGCGCCGGACGACCAGGTCGTGTCGAATGCAACGCGCCGATCGTCGGTTCGAGGCTTGCAAGCCTGCACGCCGCGGTGCATTCGTTGGCGAGCATCGCATAGCCAAACGAGAGCACGCAGTTGATGGGATCAGGTGGCGGCCGCCGCTTCCGTCCGTGCGCGACGAAGAGTGCGGCGATGTTGCCCACGCCAGACTTGAACATGCCGCTGAAATTCTGGAAGTAGACCGCCGCCGCATTCCCTTCGTGACCGCGGAGTTCATCGAGACTCGTCGCGCGTTCGGCTGCATGGAGTGCGTCCTGCAAGTCGGACGCTGCACGAGCCGGCAGCGAGACATGATTGCGCATGAGAAGCGTGCGCTGGTTCGAAATCTTCGCGACGATGATGGCACGGGAGAGTGCCATCGCTCTCGCAGGCTGGTCGAGCACACGCACCTGTGCGCCGCGCACTGCCGCAGAGGTCGGTCCCATCGGATCCATCATCGCAACGACCCTGCCTGCGGCCGTCATGAACGCAACCGGCACTTCATGATCAGCAAACACGTGAAGCGCCTGTGTGGAAACTTGCACGCCGCCGAGAAGGGCGAGTGATTCGATGTTTGCCAATGGCAGTTCGCGCGCGACCTCGCCGTTCTTGTCTGTGACGCGCACAGACTGGCCACGAACTCCGACCTTGATGCCATCGCGCTGCAGCACAACATGAATGCCATCATCGCGAGGCGGCCAGAGTTTGCGAGGCGTGAGCGCGTCTGAGTCGGGGACTGACCCGCCGACTGTGACTTGCGTCAGCCGCTGATGATTGATCTCGTCGGGAAGGCAGATGGGCTGCAGAGAACAGCGCGGGCAGCGCGGATCATTCACCAGCGGCAGCGGTCTGACGCCCTCGGCGGTCGCTTTCGCCGATTCGAGTGCCGCCCTGGCGAAAGTGCGTAGCGCGTCGTCGACTTCAACGCGCAATTTCAGTTTCTCGGATGCGTAGTACAAGTACGCCTCGGGCACCGTGTAGCCCGCCTCTTCAAGCAGCAGTACCTGCAATCCCAGTTGCACTCGGTCCGTCGGCCAAGGTTCGGGCTGGGGAAACAGACGCGGCTCTTCCATCATTTCATCTGTGGCTTGGCTCTGAAATGAAGATCGACGAGCCCTCCCCTTGCGATACTCAACGGGAACCGCGGTCTGTCCTTCGATCTCGGTAAGGTCGAGCGTTGCCGTGACACCAAGTGATTCGCTTGTCAAAGCAAGACTTCGAATCGATCGCGGGCGATCTGGGTCGGCCGCCGACTCTTCTAGTTTCTCCGAGGTCATCCTCGTTGAGTCCGACTCGCGAGAGGCGAGCGTCGGCACTGCGGCGCTTGGCCGATCAACACGGCGGTGAACACCCGCGCCGAGTTCCGTGTCGGCACTCGGCGCGAAGATTCCCTCGACCGTCATGTAATAGAACAGTCGAGGGCAATATGCGTGTTCGGCAACTCCTCGGGCGGGCCACATCGGATCGTTCCCCTTTCGTTCCGCCAATCTCTATCGGCAGAGTCCGCGCCCCGACGAGACATTGGAACGCGAAATTGCCCAGACCCCTTTACCCCGCAGCCTGCGCGAATCCCCTGGCGCGGAGCACGCACGCGTCGCACCTGCCGCAAGCAGTGCCGTCTGGGCTGGGGTCGTAGCAACTTGTGGTCATCGAAAAGTCGACGCCGATCGATTCGCCCAACTTCACGATTTCGCACTTCGAAAGTGCCAAGAGCGGTGAGTGGACCTTGAACGCGTTGCGTCCTGCCGCGGCAGCTTCAACGCCGACACGGGTCGCGAGGTTTGCCAGCGTCTCGAATGCTTCAATGAACGCCGGGCGACAGTCTGGGTACCCCGAGTAATCGACCGCATTGACGCCGATTGCAATGTCGACCGCACCACGCGCCTCTGCGACTGCGAGCGCGTAACTCAAGAAGAGCGTGTTGCGGGCAGGGACATATGTAATCGGGATCTTCCCGCTCGCAGAGTCCCCTCCCCCATCTTTCGGAACCGGAATGTCCGCAGTCAACGCACTGCCGCCGACCGCGCGAAGATCGATCTTCTGAATGAGGTGCTCGACAACCCCGATTGCGAGGGCGACTCTACGCGCGCAGTCCAACTCGATTCGATGGCGCTGCCCATAGTCGAAGCTCAGCGCAATGCAGTCAAAGCCATCGCGCTTCATGCACGCGAGGACGACTGCGGAATCCATTCCGCCTGAGAGCAGCACGACCGCACGCTTCTTCATCGAACTGAAGAATACGGGAATCGCCACTAGGATCGCTTCGATGGCGATCTCTGCAATTGACTTGCGAAGCGACACGGTCACCCGACCGACGCAGCCCATGCGCGACGCGATGATGGCTGCGCCACTTGGCGACGATGTTCTCGGCGACGAGCCGACCGTGCAGGCACTCGAGTCAAAGATCGCGCAGATGCTCGGCAAAGAAGCCGGCCTCTTCGTGCCGAGCGGAACGATGGCGAACCAACTCGCCATTCGCTGCCACTGCGAGGCTGGCGACGAGATCATCGCGCACGGCGAGAGTCACATCATTCACTACGAGACCGGCGCACCCGCAGCGATTTCGGGCTGCATGATCAGGCCGCTCGACGGACCGCGCGGACTCTTCGACGCTGCGGCGGTTTCGGCTGCGGTGCGCAACCGCGACATTCACTCGCCAAAGTCTCGGCTCGTCGTTGCCGAGAACACCCACAACCGAGGCGGCGGATCAGTCTGGCCGCTCGCCCAATTTCGGGAAGTATGCGACGTGGCTCGCAAGCACGAACTTGCTATCCATATCGATGGAGCGCGACTCTTCAACGCATGCGCGGCTGCCGGATACTCGCCGCGCGAATTCTCCCACACAGCCGACACTGTCAGCGTCTGCTTCTCGAAAGGGCTGGGTGCGCCAGTCGGAAGCGCACTCGTCGGACCACGCGCATTCATCGAACGAGCCCGCAGATTTCGCAAGATGTTCGGCGGCGGAATGCGCCAGAGCGGGTTGCTTGCAGCCGCCGCGATCTACGCGCTCGATCATCATGTCGAGCGCCTCGCGCAGGATCACGCGCGTGCGAAAGCGCTCGCGCAAGAGATCGCGTCCATTGCCGACATCACGGTCGACCCTCCCCCCGAGCAAGTCGAGTCAAACATGGTGTTCTTTTCCCTCGCAGAGCGACATGGCAGCGCAAGCGACTTCTGCGAACGGCTCCACCGCGTCGGCGTGCAGATGATTCCCATGGGAGCGCGGCGAGTTCGCGCTGTCATGCACCTTGATGTTCCCGATGACGTCATCGACCGCACGATGACTGCCCTCAAGTCCATCACCTCATGAGCGCCGTGCGACCACTCGGCGCAATTTTGGATCTTCACGGAGCGTGAGCGTGTCATGAAACCACTCGGCGCAATATTCGACCTCGATGGCACGCTGGTCGATTCCTGCGCGTGCCATGAACTCGCTTGGGGTGCGACTGGCGAGTCGATTGGCATCCCCGTCACCCGCGAATTCTTCTTTCGTTTCTTCGGTCGTCCGAATGCGCCGATCATCCGCGCGCTCTTTGAAGAGGCTGGACGTACGGCCCCCGACCTCCGCGAGACTGAATCCATTGCGGCAATGAAGGAGGCGACATTCCGAGGCGCCTTGTCGCAGCAGTTCCCGACGATGCCAGGTACCCATGCACTGCTCGACGCTCTGCGCGCACACGATTGGCGCCTCGCAATCGGCTCGAGTGCACCCCGAGTCAATGTCGACTTCATGCTCGCCGGGATCGCTCCACGCAGTTCCTTCGACGCAATTGTGACTGGCGAGTGCGTCCAGCATGGAAAGCCCTCCCCCGATGTCTTTTTCGAAGCAGCGCGTCGGCTCGGGGTCGCACCCTCCGACTGCATCGTCATCGAAGATGCAGCGCCCGGGATCGAGGCCGCGCACCGCGCAGGCATGAGGTGCGTCGCGCTCTGCTCAAGCGGTCATACCGTCGAAGAACTCGCTGCAGCGGATTGGATCGTCCGCCACCTTGACGAGATCACTCCTGTTCGACTCCAATCGATGCTCGACCACCCGGACTCCACCCCATGAACGACCCACGATTCCAAACTCTCGCAGCGACCATCGTCAATCACTCCTGTCAGCTTCAGGCAGGCGAAAACATCTTGATCGAAGCCTTCGACATTCCAGAGGAGATGGTGCTCGCGCTGGTCGAAGCGACCCAGCGCGCTGGCGGGCACCCGCATGTCGAACTTCGCTCCACTCGCGTGATGCGTGCGCTGCAGAGCGGATCTTCCGAATCGGGATTGCGCTCCTGGGCAGCAGCCGATCTCGATCGCATGACCAAGATGCAGGCGTATGTGGGACTGCGCGGCGCCAACAATGCCAACGAGATGTCGGGGATGAGTGATGCGCAGCTCAAGCTCGTCGGTGCGAATTACCAGAAGCCCGTGCATCTTGAGCGACGTGTCAAGCACACCAAGTGGGTCGTGCTTCGCTGGCCAAGTCCCAGCATGGCGCAGCTCGCGAAGACCAATACCGATGCCTTCGAGGATTACTTCTTTCGAGTCTGCTGCGTGGACTACATCAAGATGGACCGCGCAGTGCAGCCGCTGGTCGCTCGCATGAAAAGCGCCGACCGCGTTCACATCCAAGGACCAGGCGCGACCGATCTGCGATTCTCGATCAAAGGTGTCGGCGCTGTCCCCTGCTCTGGCGAACGCAACATTCCAGACGGCGAGTGCTTTACCGCGCCGATCAAAGACAGCGTCGAGGGAGTGCTTCAATACAACACAGCGACGCTCTATCAGGGCACGACCTATTCCAACATGCGGCTTGAATTCAAGAAGGGCAAGATCGTCAAAGCAACATGCGACGGCGACGAGGCGAAGTTCAACGCGATCCTGGATTCTGATGAGGGCGCCCGCTACATCGGCGAGTTCAGTCTCGGATTCAATCCGTCCATTCTCACGCCGATGCAGGACACGCTCTTCGACGAGAAGATCGCCGGGAGTTTTCACTTCACGCCCGGGCAGTGCTACGAAGAGGCCGAGAACGGCAACCGAAGCCAGGTCCACTGGGACATGGTCTGCATCCAACGACCGGAATATGGCGGCGGAACGATCACTTTCGATGGCGAAGTGATTCGGCGCGATGGCCGCTTTGTCGTTGCCGACCTGCAGGGACTCAATCCAGAATCGCTTGGGGCGGACTGATGCCGCACTACCATCTTGGCATGAAGCGACTCTCTGCTTTCGGATGTATCGGATGCGTGACCGCGTTGGCACTCCTCGCCGTGGGCTGCGAGCAGAGTGTTGATCGCGGGCAGTCCAACCAGCCGCCGATTCCTCCGCAGGGGAAGCCCGCATCGAGCGGGTTTGACACAATTCCAGAAGGCGGCAGCAAATCGACTCTCGGAAAGTCGCGCGATGCAGCAGTCCGCGTTCGAGAGCAGATGGAAGCGCGTGATGCCGAGATTGGCAAGATGGCGGACGACCTCACGAATCCGGATTCGGGGCGGAAGGCTGCAGAACCTCCACCAGCCGAACAGCCATCAAGACCAGTTTCGGTTCCTGCGCCCAACTTCTAGACGATCACTTCGTCAGCGCTTTGTATCCGGCGACTGAGAGCCAGCAGGTGCGGCTGGGGTCGATGGATCACTCACGATCTTCAGCAGTTCGACGTCGAAGATCAGCGTTGCCTTAGCAGGAATCACTGGAGGGCGACCGCTGGGTCCATACGCGAGCGCGAACGGAATAATGAGCTTGCGCTTGCCGCCGACCTTCATTGATCCAACGCCTTCGGTCCAGCCCTTGATCACATTCGACAATGGAAATGACGCAGGCGCGCCGCGATCGACGGATGAATCGAACTTCGTGCCGTCAACGAGGTATCCGGTGTAGTGCACTTCGACGACAGCGCCAGGCCCGGATGGTGCTGCTCCGGTGCCTTCCGCAAGTTCGATGTACTTCAATCCGCTCGGCAGAACAACTTCAGCGCCATCCGCTTCGACTCCAGGCAGTTGTCCGCGTGCGGTATCCGACACGATTGCCCCATCGATCGCGTTCACGACGACCGTGTGAATCTTCCCGCCGAAGAAGAGAACAACCTGATACGACGGCGGCGTTGCGCCAAAATCGCTGAGGACGCTCTGCGCAACTCCATCGACCTTGGCAACTGCCTTCGAGAGCGCGGCGGCTGGCGAGACCTTGATCGAGGTGACTTCGCCGGTCGCGCCATCCACCAGCACGCGCTGTGGAACTCCGTTCACTGCACACGCCACCTCGTAGGTGATCTTGTCACCGACGATCGACGCGAACGCAGAGAGAGGCGTTCCGCCCGTCGCATCCGCTGAGAGAGTCATCGCCTTTGCGAGCCCAATCGGTGCCGCGGAGAGTTTCTGTGCAGCCTCAGAAGGATCAGGAGGGAGCGTTTCATAGTCCGCAGGAGCAGACTGTGCGGTCGCCGTGCTCGCAGGAACTGCAACGGCGAAGAAAGCCGCCGCGATGGCAGTGACGGTGGTGAGTGACAAAGTATCGATGGGTGATCGCTTCATAATGGACCTCTCAGGTGTTTCGTTCGAGTCTCGCTTCCGGGGCAAAGATGTGGGACAAAGATGCGGGGCAAAGAGACTACCCGATCAGCCGCGCCGCGAATACTTGGCTTCGATCGCGTTCACCTTGGCGAGCCGCCGCGCGTGGCGATCCTCGTTGGTGTACTTCGCGTCGAGATACGCGCGAACCATGTCCTGGGCGAGCGCGCCCCCGACGATGCGTCCGCCAAGCACGAGCACGTTCATCGCGTCGTGCTCGACGCCTTGGTGGGACGAGTAATAGTCCTCGCAGTTTCCAGCGCGAATGCCGGGAATCTTGTTCGCCGCGACGCTTGCGCCGATGCCCGAGCCGCACAGAAGGATCCCACGCTCGACGCGACCCTCAAGAATTTCCGCAGCGATCTTCTCGGCGAAGTCTGGATAGTCGCAGGACGCAAGCGAGTCTGTGCCGAGGTCTATCACCGTGTGACCGAGTCCGCGCACGAAGGCGACGAGCTCCTGCTTGAGTGTGAATCCAGCGTGATCGGACGCAAGTGCGACGATCATTTCGCGTTTCTCGCCTTCACTCGGGCGAGCACCGCTCTCGCGCGGTCTGCGACTGCACCTGGCTCGAAGCCAAACTTCTTCATCAGCACGTTCATTGGCGCGGACGCGCCAAACGTCGTCATGCCGATTGCTTCGCCGTCGAGACCGACATATCGATCCCATCCAAAGGTTGAGAGCGCTTCCACCGAAACGCGCGCACGAACTGACGGAGGCAGCACCGAATCTCGGTACGCCTGATCTTGTCGATTGAAGAGTTCGCAGCACGGCATGCTGACGGTGCGCACCTTGATCCCTTCCTTTGCGAGGATCTCGTGCGCTGCCATGCAGAGCCCGACTTCGCTGCCTGTGCCGATGAGAATGAGTTCGGGCGAACCGCCCTGCGCTTCGGCAAGGATGTACGCGCCGCGCGCGACGCCGCTGGCAGCACCGAATTTCGTGCGGTCGATCGTCGGCAAGTCTTGACGCGAGAGCGCGAACACCGCAACTTGATGGGCCATCGGCATGATGGTTCGCCAGCACTCGGTGACCTCGTTGGCATCCGCCGGGCGAAACAGCAGCACTTGCGGCGTCGCACGAAGCGCGGCAATCTGCTCGATCGGCTGATGGGTTGGACCATCCTCGCCGAGGCCGATCGAATCGTGGGTAAAGATGTAGATCACCGGAAGATCCATGATCGATGTCAGTCGGATCGATCCCTTCATGTAGTCGCTGAAGATCAGGAACCCAGCGCCGTACGCGCGCAGTTTGCTCAGCGCGAGTCCGTTGCACACGGCGCCCATCGCATGTTCGCGAATTCCAAAGTGCAGGTTGCGCCCGCCAGGCGACTCGGCTTGGAAAGACCCAGTGCCGTCGAATGTCAGCAACGTCTTCGTGCTCGGCGCAAGGTCTGCAGAGCCACCAACGAGCCACGGCACCCGCTTCGCGACTGCATTGAGCACTTTGCCGCCAGAGATTCGCGTGGCCATTCCTTTCGCATCAACTGGGAAGACTGGCAAGTCAGCTGCCCAATCATCGGGCAACTTGCGCGTTTCCATCTGGTCGATTTCCTTCGCCTCTTTCGGGAAGGCCTTCGAGTAAGCGTCGAATTTGGTCTTCCACTCCTGCGAGAGCGCAGCGCCGCGCGCTCCAATGCCTGCCTGGAAGTGCTCCATCACGCCACTTGGAATCAGGAACTTCGCGTCCTCTGGCCAGCGATAGAACTTCTTCGCGCCGCGAATCTCGTCATCGCCAAGAGGCTCGCCGTGCGCAGCGCTGGTGTTTTCTTTCGTCGGCGCTCCCCATCCGATTCGACTGTCGACAATGATCAGCGTCGGTCGATCCGTCGTCGCGATCGCCGCGTGATAGGCGCGCCGCAGCGCGTCGATGTCGTTGGCATCGCTGACGCGAAGCACGTTCCATCCATATCCGAGGTACCGAGTCCCAGCGTCGTCGCCATACGCAAGATCTGTGTGCCCTTCGATCGTGATTCGATTGTTGTCATAGATCCAGCAGAGATTCGAGAGTTTCAGGTGCCCCGCCAGACTCGCAGCCTCGCCCGAGATGCCCTCCATCATGCAGCCATCGCCGCAGATCGACCAAACTCGGTAGTTGAAGAGGTCAAACCCAGGACGGTTGTAACGCGCCGCCAGCCAGCGCTCTGCCATCGCCATTCCAACGCTCGTTGCGAGCCCCTGCCCAAGCGGTCCGGTCGTCGTTTCAATTCCGCTTGTCCAGTGATACTCGGGGTGCCCAGGGCAGCGCGTATCGAGTTGGCGAAACCCCTTGATGTCATCGAGCGAAACGCTGACCTTGCCAGTCGGTCGATAGTCCGCCGTCACCGCCTGCGTCTTTGTGAGATGCAGCAGTGAATAGAGAAGCATCGAAGCATGACCGTTGCTCAGGACGAATCGATCCCGCGATGGGCAGAGCGGATTTGCAGGGTCGAATCTCAGGAATTCCTGCCAGAGCGAATAGGCCACAGGTGCAAGCGCCATTGGCGTTCCGGGATGCCCCGACTTCGCTGCCTGGACTCCATCCATTGAGAGCGTCCGAATCGTGTTGATGCAGAGCGCGTCGATTTCGGGGACATCTCCGGGGACCCCACTCAGCGGATAGGGCGTTGTCGAACTGGCGCGATTCGATGTGGGCGGCGTGGTGATCGATGACATCATTTCTCCTGAGCGTTGAGGGCGGACCTGCGAAAGCGAGCATACCCTTCCTCTCATGAAGATCACATCTATGACCTGCGTCGCGATCGCGCTTCTCGTGTCGCTTGCAATGAGTTTCGCTGCGCACGGTCAGGACTCGACGACATCCTTCGACGGACCGCCGAAAGAGATCGATGAGAACGCTACGCCAGAGGGTGTTGGCTTCAATCAGGCTGGCGGCGAACTCAGTGCGACTGCGCTTGAGCAAGCTGCGATCGGAAATCCGACCGTGCACTATCACTATTACAGCGCGCCGCCAGCGAGACCAGACAGTGATGGTGCATCGCAGCCCGCGGCGGCGCCTGCGCTCCCTCCCGATGCAGCGCCATCGACTGAGCCTGGGTACGCGCCGAGCACGATGGTTGTGCCCCTCGCGAACCCGACGAATGCACCGAACAGTTCGTGGCATCTCTACCAAGGCAACATCGGCGGATTCGGAGCCGTGTCGAGCGGACACGCACTGGGCGGCTATTCGAGAGCTGGCTTCGGGGGCGGAAGTTCGAACTTCTACATTCCAAACGGCGTGTCGGGCTATCGACCGTCGATCGACAACGCTGCGTTCGGCAGCGGCGCATTCGTCGGCAATTGGGATCCATACGCCAACGGCGGCACAGGATCGATTCAGGGTTTCGACTGATACGCGCGCGAGTTGGCAGCGCGCTTCAACCACATGGGCGATCGCGCAGCGCGCGCCCGCAGCGCGCTTCAACCACATGGGCGATCGCGCAGCGCGCAGTGGCAAAACGCTCGAAGGAAAAAGGCGCTGGGAAGGTCACCCCACGAAGGGACCTGCCCGAGCGCCCGATTTTCAATTCCAACCTAACCCCATCGCGCGAAGTTGCAAATGCAATTCGAGATTCTCGCGAAGTTGCTGATTGCGCTTGATCCGATATCTCACCCTTCACCGCCGCACGATGTGCGCCCTCACACCGTGCACAGTCGCACAGCTTCTGCGAGCGACTTCATCGGATCGCGCCGAGGAATGAACTCCTGCGCGAAATAGCCGCGGTATCCCATGTCGTTCAGCGCTCGACAAATCGCGGGGTAATTCAGTTCCTGCGTGTGGTCAATCTCGGCGCGTCCAGGAACTCCGCCGGTGTGATAATGCGCGATCGCCCATTGATGGTCACCGATCGTGTTGATCACGTCGCCTTCCATCACCTGCATGTGATAGATGTCGTAGAGCAGGCGAAATCGATCGCTCTCCGTTTGCTTGACCAGTTCGGCTCCCCACGGCGTGTGATCGCATTGGTAGTCCTTGTGATCAATCTTGCTGTTGAGCAATTCCATGATGATCGTGACGCCAAGCGACTCTGCCAGCGGCGTGATTCGCTTGAGCCCGACCGCGCAGTTCTTCAACCCTTCTGCGTCAGATAGACCGCCGCGATTGCCCGAGAACACAATCATGTTCGGAATCCCTGCAGCCTTGATCTTGGGAAGCAGTTCCTCGGACCGCTTGACGATTGCATCGTGATTCTCGAGCCGATTGAACCCAGATCCGATCGTCGTCGGTCCGTTCGCGACCGCGCAGGTCAATCCGTTCGTCTGCACGATTTTCCACTGCGGTTCGCTCAGCAACTCGATCGACTCGATTCCCATCGCCTTCGCTTGCCGCGTGAGATCGGCGAGATCCATCGACGAGTAGCACCACTGGCAGACCGAGTGTCGAAAAGCGCCGCCGGGGCTCTTCGCTTCAGGCGCAGCAGCCTGTTGTGCAATTGCACTTCCAACATTTGAAAGTGCTGCGATCGCCGCGACACTCATGGGCGCTGTCTGCATGAAGGTTCGGCGGTCAATGGAGTCCATGCTTTCAGAATACGCCGTTGCATTGGGTTCCCTCGGGTGTATGTTGAGTCAACGATGCTTCCCCTGCGCCTACTCACGATGACTCTGGCGGTCGCAGCGGCAGTAGGCGGGCTCGTAGGTTTCCCTAAAGTGTCGAGTGCAACCCCGCCTGCAGGCTTCGTCTCCGACACCATCGGCGGCACATGGAACGAAGTCGTTGGCGTCGCGAACTTGCCCGACGGACGGCTGCTCGCGTGGGAACGCGGCGGCCGTATCTACATGTTGAGTGCGAGCGGGGTGCGGCTTCCCGCGCCAGTGCTGGATATTCACGACGAGGTCGGCGGCTGGCGAGACTTCGGACTGCTCGGTCTCGCGGTCGATCCGCAGTTTCCCGTGCGGCCATACATCTATCTGCTCTATGTGGTCGATCGACATCACCTGCTTCACGCGGGAACGGGTTCATACAACGCCAACACCGATGAGTACTTCGCTGCGACCATCGGGCGAGTCACGCGCTACACGCTGAACGCGGCGAACAATTACACGACGGCAGTGACTGACTCTCGCCAGATTCTGATTGGCGAATCAGTCGGCACAGGTCTTCCCATTTGCCACCAATCCCATTCGGTTGGATCGCTCCTCTTCGGCACCGACCAAACGCTGCTCATCTCGATGGGTGACTCTGCGAGTTACAACGAGGTTGATCTCGGCGGGCAAGTTTCCGACGGGTACATCACGCAGGCGCTTGCTGACGGCATCATCAAGGCTAAGGAAAATGTCGGCGCGTTTCGCGCGCAGCTGATCGACTCGCACTGCGGGAAGATCTTGCGAATCGATCCCGACACTGGCGATGGCATCGCGAGCAACCCCTTCTTCGACACAACCGCACCGCGCGCGCCACGAAGTCGCGTGTGGGCGTTGGGTCTGCGCAATCCATATCGCTGCACGATCTGGCCAGAGACTGGAAGTCACGACCCAGCAGACGCGAATCCGGGAGTGATCACAGAGGGCGATGTGGGATGGACGACTTGGGAAGAACTGACGATCATCGACGGGCCTGGCAAGAACCTCGGCTGGCCGATCTTCGAGGGGATCACTCCGCAGGCGAACTACTCGGTGGCGAATGTTGCAAACCTCGACGCGCCAAACCCAGATGCGGGCGGCGCATGCACGCAGCCGTTCTTGTACTTCCGTGACTTGCTTCGGCAGGCGACGCCATCGACAGCACCGCAGTTCCTGCGACCGTGCGCGGTCGCGCAGGCAGAGGACGCCGTCGCGACGGGCGCACCCGTCGTGTCGGGCGAAGCCGGTTTCACAGGCAGCGGATACCGCGACATCGGTTCGGGCACGACGCCGTACATCGAGTGGACGATCACAGTCCCAACTACCGGCTCGTATCAGATCGCGTTTCGATACGCGAACATCGGACCTGGCGATCGGCCGCAGTCCATCTTGGTTGATGGAGTCGTCGTGCAGTCGACTCTTTCGTTCCCATCGACCGATGCGTGGAATTCGTGGAGGGTCTCGACCACGTCGACGGTTTCCCTCGTCGCAGGAACCCGCAAGATCCGGATGCGACCGATGCCGTCGAACGGTCCAAACGTCGATTGCATGTGGCTGACGCAGGATGGCACCGCGCCCGTGCTTCCAGCTACAGTTCGCACTTTCTCCCACACGCGGCCTGCGATCGATTGGCAGCACGGAACAGTTGCGCGCACGCCGGGCTATTCGGTGAATGGCGCATCGACAGCTGTGACAGTCGGCACGACTGGCGGAGCGACCGGCGAAACGTTTGGAGGCAACTGCGCGGTGGCCGGGCCACAGGTCCACTTCGAGTCGTGGCCGCTCGCGTGGCACGGACGGCAGTTCATCGCGGACTACGGAGGCAGTTGGATTCGCTCGGTTCAGTTCGATTCGGCCAATCGAGTCATCGATGTAGCGACATTCGACGATGGGCTGACCAATCTCGTGGGCGTCTTCGCAGATCCTGTCAACGAGGCGGTCTACGCGCCGCGCTTCAGCAGCGGGCTCATGAGATACCGGTGGCTGCCGAGCGGATCGCAGAATCCCACCGCGCGCATCACGACGACTGCGCAGTGGGGAGCGAGCCCGCTTTCGGTGCAGTTGAGCGCGAGCACGTCGACAGACCCCGAGGGATCGGCGCTGACCTATCGATGGCAGTTCGGCGATGGAACCGCCGACGCGACGGCCGCGGTCGTGAACCACACTTTCCAGGCGCCGACTTCAGCGCCGGTGGGATTCACTGTCACGCTGACCGTGACGGACTCGGGTGGCGCAAGCGACCAGGCGACGATCATCATCAGTCCCAACAATTCACCGCCAGTTGTCGACATCACGAGCATTCAGAATGGACAGTTCTATCCCTTGGACGAGACGACGATCTTCCCACTCGTCGCAGCGGTGACCGACGCAGAGCACTCATCGGCGCAGATTTCATGCAAGTGGCAGACGAGCCTGCACCACAACACCCATGTGCACCCCGAGCCGCCAAGTTCGGCGTGCGCCTCGCAGGCAACGATTTCACCGCTCGGCTGTGGCAGCGAAACGTACTTCTACGACGTCGTGTTCACGGCGACCGACGCGGCCGGGCTCTCGGCGACTGAGCAGGTGTTCCTCTACCCAGACTGCAACGGCAGCCTGCAGTGCCCAAGCGATCTCGACCACAATCAATCCGTCGACGGTGGCGATCTCTCAATGATGCTCGCCAACTGGAATGGCGCTGGCGTCGGCGACATCAACTTCGACGGAACGGTCGACGGTACGGACCTCACCACGATGCTGGCGGCGTGGGGGAACTGTCCGTAGTTTGGCGGATGCGCCCGGCTCTTGGCGCGCGTGGGATTTCAATCTAACTGGCGCGTTTCTTGGCAGCGTTGCTCAGGCGCTGCGCATAGTCACGCGCGCGCCACGCTTTTTCGGGAGCGCCGAGTGCATCCCATGCGGCCTCTGATTTCGCTGGGTCAAGCTTGGAAGTTGGAGGATCATTGCCCGCAGCTTGGGTCACGGTTGACTCAATGAAAAAGTTGATGAGGCACTCGACCCTTGCCTCCTCGACGTCGTCGTCCGCATCGGCACGAAGCTCTTTGGCGGCGTCGAGGGTCTTCTGGCACTTCGAGATCTGATGGTCGGCTGTCACGATGTCGGCTTTGGCCCTGGCGCATGTTGCGGTGATCTGATTCGCCTTTGTACCGTTACCTCCGCCAGCGGAGGCTCCCCGCTTGGGTTCGGACCACTCCGTGCGAGTGCACCCGCGCGAGCAGTAATTCGTGCACACATGCGTTTGAATGAGCGTGCTTTGATAGCGCGCTTGCGCGCTGGTCCTCTCGGACTGCGCCTTCGTCAGGGCTTGTTCGGCTCGGGCAATTTTCTTGTCCGCAGACGAAACATCTTTCTCGCGATCACTCACAAGCCCCGCGGCACCGAGCTTGCAGTAGGCCTCATAGCGCCCCTTCGACTTGGAATCAATTTTGACTTCGGTCGCGGTGTTGGCTTCAAGTTGGACCTTCGCGAACTCGAGTGCAGCGGTGACCAGGTCCGTGTCAGGGCTGACTGTGGCAGGGCTGCACTCGCTATGCGAGCCCCGTTCAACCGTTGGTGAACTTGCCGCCGCAGCACCAACAACTACGAAAACGAGCACCCGTGCTAAGACTTCGACATGCACCATAGATATTCCTCCAGAACGCCGACACCCGAGAATCCCCGATCACCCGAAAACGCCACGACGATAGTACGACCGTGGGCGGTGGGTTGCAATATCGAACCGAACATCGGACGAACTCGCGGGACCGCTCGAAATGGGAAACGAGTGTCGAAAAACGACACTGGATGCCCATTTCAAGGGGTCGTCGGGTGGCGCGGGGCGTGTGAGCGCCTCCTCAACCCCAATCCGCAAGCATGATCGCGAGGTCGACTGAATCGGTGCGCTCGTCGCCATTGAGATCAGTCGGACCCGCAAGACCCCAAGCAGCGAGCATCACCGACAGATCTGCCGCGTTCACGATCCCGTTGTTGTCTATGTCTGCGATCCGCAGTTCACAGCCATTTGGGATCCCATCACCGTCTCCGTCTGGCGGCAGCGGATTCGATGTGATCTTTCGAATCGTTCCGCTGACATGATTGACGACATAGAGCTCGCCGCGCGCGTCCTCGCCGATGCACACGATCCCGCTGACTGGCGCAAGTTGCGTTGTGACATCTGTCGCCACCGGCGAACCCGTCGCGAAGCTCATTCGCCACGCCTTGTTGTTCTGGTAGTCGGCGTACAAGTATTGACCGGCAAGCCACGGCATCGCGCAGCCTCTGTAGATGCTGCCTCCAGTAATGCAGAGTCCCACGGTGTGGGTGTAGTCATAGATCGGCGCAGTCAACGTGGTTGAAGGGCAACTGCAGTTTGAATTCGACGTACACAGCGTTCCCTCCACGCAGTTCCAGCCGTAGTTCTTCGTCGCATCAACGAGTGGATTGAGCGTGTCGATCTCTTCGCGCACCGTTCCGCCAACATCACCGATCCACATCACTCCCGTTGCACGGTCGAACGAGCACCGAAACGGGTTGCGAAATCCACGCGCGAAGATCGCGTCATCTGTAGCGGTGCCGCCCGCATACGGATTGCCCGCAGGAATGCGATAGTTCGCCTCTGGGTCCGCAGGAAAATCATCGCCGTCGATGTCGATGCGAAGCACCTTGCCCCACAAGAATGACAACGACTGACTTCTCGTCCCCCCCTGCGGATCACCGGTGTAGCCACCGTCGCCGAGCGGCAAGTACAGCAGTCCGTCGGGACCGAACATCGGCGAGCCTCCGAGGTGGTATCCCTGCGTCGAGGGCGTCGCCAGTTTGAACATCACGCGGCGGCTGGTCGAGTCTGCGAGATCAGGATTCGCGGCACTGCGCGTGTACTCGGCGAGCCAGACGGTGATCGCAGCGGTTGCCCCCGTCGTGTGAAAGAGAAAGAATCGACCGTTCGTCGCATAGTTTGGATGGAACGCGATCCCAAGCAGCCCGCTGTATGTCTGTTCTGGAACGACGCTGTCGATATTCAAGAACGCAGTCGTCTGCAGCACGCCGTTCTTGATGAGCTTCACGATGCCGCGTTGCTCGATCACGTACAGACGCGACTCGTCGCCGGCAGCAAACGCAACCTGCATCGGCTTCGTCAGACCGGTGGCGACGGACGTCGTGGCGAGGGTCTGGGCACACGCTGGAGACGTCGCGAAACCCAGCGCCGCTGCGGCGATTACCAACGAACAGCCAACGCGTGCAATAGAGACAGACAGCATCACTCCAGTATGACCTCGATTGGCGTGAAGGCAAGTGACTTTGGATGCGTCAGACCGGCATTCGGCATGCGATCACTCGTTGGCCGCTGCGACCGACATCAGCGGCACGCTCAGATAACTCGCAGCCGCTTGACCATATAGACTCGGGGTCCCTCGCCGCCACGGCTGGACGTGTTCATGCAGCGCATCTGGATCGTCAATCACTACGCCGGAGCACCCAGTCTCGGCACGGGCTGGCGTCACTGGGAACTCAGTCGCAGGTGGGCACAGCGCGGCGTGTCCGTCAGAGTGTTCACCGCATCCACTTCGATCGGCGGCAGCGTCGATCCAGCCCGCCGCGGGCATCGTCGCATCGATGGCGTCGACTGGCACTTCATCGAAGTCCCGAGTTATCGCGGGAGCGGTCTCGGCAGGATTCGCAATATGTTGGCATTCAATCGCGGCGTTGCTCGCGCGCTGCGAGCAACCTGTGTCGACAACGAACCGCCAGACATCGTGCTGGCATCAAGCCCGCAGCCTTTCGTCTGGACCGCTGCAGCGCGATTCGCTCGCGCAGTTGATGCAGCATTCGTGCCGGAAGTGCGTGACCTGTGGCCGGAAAGCCTCCGACAACTTCGCGGACTTCCTGCGTGGCACCCGCTAGTTCTTTGGTGCACGTTGGTAACGAAACAGGGCTATGCGCTAGCCGATGCAGTGGCATCGTCGCTCCCAGGAATCGCCGACGCGCTGCGCCCCTTTGGCGTTCCCGCAGACCGGTGCGTCGTGATCCCCAACGGAGTGGATCTGAGCCAAGATCGCCAGCGCGATCCCTTGCCGCCGACAATCGAGGAGGCTGTCGCCCGCGCGTGCGACGATGGGCGACGAATCTTGCTGTATGTCGGTGCACTGGGAGTCCCCAACGCGATGGACCAACTGTTTCAGGCCATCGCGTTGCTCGAGCCTCCCCAACAACAACGGCTCACCTGTCTCATCATCGGGGATGGCTCGGAGCGCGCACGACTGACTGAACTAGCACGGTCCTGCGCTGCGACGAAAGTCGACCTGCGGGTGCTCGGTCCGATGTCACAGGAGTCGGTTCGCTCGCTCATCCCCCACTGTCACGCAGGATTCCAAGGATGGCTTGATTTGCCGCTCTATCGACATGGCACGTCTGCCCAGAAATTCAGTTTCTTTATCGGCGAAGGATTACCGATGGTGCATGCTGCGCCGGCAGGCGCGGACATGGTCGCTCGACATGGACTTGGCTGGGAGTGTCCAGCGGGAAAGCCCGCGGATCTCGCCGCAGCGATCGCAGCGATGCTCGGAGCGACCCCGAGCGACCTGGAACTCATGTCCGCGCGCTGCAAGGAATTCGCGCGCACCAAGTTGGACTGGGATGTCGTGGCCGACAACGCGCTCAAGACGCTCGCTCGCGCGACCGGTCGACAATTCCTCGCGACAGCGAGCGCAGCGCAGTAGCCTCCGCCGCGATGGTCGATAGCCCTTCGCCACTGAGCATGGTCGCCATAGGCACGATTGCCGTCGCGAGCGGATTGTCTACTGTGCTGGTCGTGCCAGTTCGCGCTTGGGCGATACGGTCGGGAACAGTTTGCATCCCCAACGCTCGTAGTTCGCACGACGCGCTCATTCCAAGAGCGGGCGGCATCGCCTTCGTGCTGGCGGCAACCGCCGCGTGGGTTCTGCTTGCAATCTTGCTCAAGTCCCCGGCGTTGGCGCTGATCACAGCAATCGGCGCCGGAGTCGCGGCAGTCGGCTGGATCGATGACCGCGGCGGCGTGCGCGCGCGTGTTCGGTTTTCTGTCCACCTCGTTGCGGGGCTCGCAGTTGCGGCGGTTGCTCTCTACGGAACGGACATTGGTGGCTGGCGGTTGGTGATCAGCTGCGTGCTCGCAGCAATTCTCATCGCTTGGTCAACCAACCTCTTCAACTTCATGGATGGCATCGACGGGCTCGCCGCCTCGGAAGGCGCCTTCTGCGCCGCAGCTGGGGCCGTGGTGACCGCCGTCACCGACGGCGAATCAGTGGTCGTCCTAGCGCTCGCCGCGATGTCGGGCGCATTGCTCGGGTTCCTCCCGTGGAACGCACCACGCGCCCGCATCTTCATGGGAGATACCGGCAGCACCTGGATCGGTTTCTGCTTGGCAGCGATCGCGGCGTGGCACGGAGTGCGGCATCCACAGGCTGCTCCCGCGCTGTTGATATTGCCATCGCTGTTCGTCGCAGACGCAACCGTCTGCCTCGTCCGCCGCGCCTACCGAGGTGAGCGTCTGACAGCAGCCCACCGTTCGCACGCATATCAAAACCTCGCACGCAAACTCGGTTCGCACGCGAAGGTCGTGTCGATCTTCGCGGCGGGCAATGCGCTACTCGCCTGCGCGGCGGCGTGCACCATCATGGTGCCGACTGCTGCATGGTGGATCGCTGCTGGCGTCGGCATCGCAGCGGCCCTCGCGGCCATCGCAGCGCGATCCGGCATCGATGGCGTGTCAGACGCCGCGGTCACGCGCGAGCGAGCAGCTGCGCGATGATCAGCGATACGCCTTGGCGACAATCCTGACGAGCGCATCGGGGTCATGCCACTTCGACACAAATGAATGCGATGCTCGTCCTCGCTCCCGGCGCGCGTCGCTTCCCATTCGATGCAGTTCCAGCAGTCGATCTCGGATCGTCTCTGGCGTTGCATTGATGATGGGTAGATCCGCCGCCATCGCCGGTGGGATCCAACGAAGATCTCGCTCGTCGATGTACGCGATCGTCGGAATGCCAAGCGACATCGCCTCCACAGCGGCTCCCCCGTACCAGCCATAGAGCAGCTGGTCCACAAAGATGTCCGCCTCGGTCATGCTGCGCACGCAATCGCGGTGCGCCATCCCCTCGATGAGTTTCAGTCGGATGGGCACGCCCTCTCGTCGAAGTTGCTCGATGGCTTCGATGATCGCGTCAGTCCCCTTCTGTGCCCTCACCGATGGCGCATGGGCAACGACCAACTCGGTGCGCTCAGCGTGCGTTCTCATGTCCACATCCCGAGAATCCCAGTGCAGGTACGGCAGAAATCGCGTTCGCGGTGGCAGCACCCAGCAGAGGTCTGGATTCAGGCAGAAGATCGAATCGGCAAATCGATCGAAGCGGGAGATGACCCGGCGCTTCCAAGCATCTTCATCCGCGGTGCATCCAACACTTTCCATCGCATCCGCAGCGCGAGCCGCACCGCGCTTGCGGCAACCTTCGACTTGCCGTGCGTCATTACCTTGGAAGGTGACGACGAGTCGAATCCCGCGCAAGCGAAGCAGTCGAAGCTCGACTTCAGCGAAACACCGCCCGTACCAGCGATACACGCGGCGCAACCATCTCGGCGTGCGCCCTTCGGCGGGTGATGGGCGGGGGCGAAGGTCGGGGAAAAACGTCCGACCCCAGTTGTAGTGCACGACGTCGGCGCTCACGAGTATCCGAAGGAACAGCGCGATTCGGCGCAACTCCATTCCGACTGGCGATTGCCTCCTCCCCATGAGCGTGATGTCTGCGTCAAACCCGAAGGGGTGCGGCATCTCGGCGATGCACTGGCTTCGAAATCCAATTCCTCGCTCCACCTTGGCGAGGGTTGGTCCGTGATCCCCAACGAGCGCTGGCAAGTGAAAGACCCTCGTCGCGCGCCCCCCGCGAAGAGGTGATTGCTCCGCCTCACGCACCGCACTCAACCCCAAGCCTTGCCTGAATCGACGCGAACAGCTTCGCGCCTGCCTGAAGCGAGTGGAACCGCTCTACAAACTTCCGCCCGCGCCGCGCAGCGTCACGAATGCGAGAGGGATCGTCATGGAGCGATCGCAAGACATCGGCGATGTCGCCGGGACCAGCCTGAACAAACGGAAATCCCTCCGCCGGCAGCGTGCCCTCGGCGGCGTGGACTGCCAAGAGATCTGGTCGAAGGTTGCAGATCACTGCCCGGTTCATCGCGAGGCCTTCGATCGCAAACATCGCATACCAGCCGATGACCAACTGATCTGCGATGACATCCGCGTGAACCATGGCAGCGCGAATGGCCTCGTTCGGCTTGCGCTCCAACTGCACGAGTTCGACGTGGCACCCTTCGGCCCGCAACCGCTCAACAGCTTCCACGATGCGGTCAGACCCTTTGATTGCACGGTGATTCGGCGCATGAAGGACACGCATGGGACGAGCTTCGGAGAATGCCGCCGGCAAGTCTGGCAGCGCCGAAGTCCACAGATCAGTGTCAATGGTGAAGTGGGAGAATCCCACCACGTCGGCGTGATCCATGCAGTCGAGCCAATCGCATCCGCCAAAGATGCAGTCGGCTCTTCGCGACCAGAGGCGAACGAGCCTTCGAACGCGATCCGCACGGATGTGCCAATTGGGATAATCGGCATCAAGCGCGAATCGGAACGCGAGGTTTTCGATGCGCTCCGGAACATGGACATCGCCACCAAATGGAAGGATGACGGTGCGCACTCCTGCCAATCCAAGCAGCCATGGTTCGAAGCGCCACAGCAACTGCATGGGCCCCAACGGACCGCCGACAAAGCTCGTATAGAGCACCCGGTATCGACCCAGAATCCACCACATGCAAACGATCCGCGCGGCGAAGTTTGCCAGCAGCCGCGATACGCCTTGACTGCGAGAGCCCAAGAAAATCCGATCGAACTCGGCCGTGATGAAGTAGGGCTCGATGCAGAATGTTTCTGCAGAGAACCCCGCAAGCTTCATCGCCCGCCGGTGATAGACATTATTGATGAGCGGGTCGGGGCCAAACCCGGCATCGACGGACTTCGTTCGATACCTCGCCAAGATTGCTCTGACCA
>CAYHHO010000025.1:0-29506 GCA_964356445.1 uncultured Singulisphaera sp.
GCTCTTGATGCCGCCAGAGGTGGATGGTCGACCGAACAGAGTTGCTCCTGAGCTGGGACGTGATTTCGCGGCCGCCGCGGCTATGATGCAGCATCTATGGCACATGCGAACAAGACCTCTTTGATCATGATCTCGTGCCTCCTCGCCTGCGGTAGCGGCGCGTGGGCTCAGACGAAGTCGGCTCCGACTCCTGCCGCGAAGAAGTCAGTCACGCCACCGGCAGACTCAAAGAAGGGCGCGTCGGCGTCAGCGGCTTCCAAGCCAGTCGGCGACGATGCGTCGGCCGCTCAACCCGGGGTTGCGCTTGAGAAGCCGAAGACTGTTTACGTCGTGCCGATGGGGATCAAAGAGAAGGGGCAGTTTGGACTCGACATTCACCCGATGGTCTACGAACAGGTCGCCAAAGATATCGAAGCAAAGCGGCCTGACGTCGTGGTCTTTGTTTTGAATTCGGCGGACATTGATGCTGTGCGATACCTCGGAGATGACCCGAGCAAGTTTGGAATTTTCAATGATGACCAGATCCGTCCGATGACGCGGGACCTGAAGGCAGTGATGGAGCGAGTCGGCGCTGAGCCGATCATGATCATTCGCGATGCAGTTGGATACAGCGCTCTGCTTGGTCTGTCGTGGCCCAATATGTATATGACGGACTCTGCCCGATTGATGGGACTCAGCCGGATCCAGGAGCGGACGGGTGCTCCGGACGTCGAAGTTCAACGCAAGTATCGCGAAGCGTTTGTCGGGATCTGTAATGGATTCTTGGTTTCTGGCGGCTACAACCCTTCGATTGGTCTCGCCATGATGCGACCAGAGAAGATGCTCAGCGCCAGTTTTCAAGGCCGCGAAATCGTCTGGACCGAGGACAACAAGGGAACTTGGGTTGTCGACGGGGACGAGAAAGAAATCCGTGCAAGTTTTAACGCGGAGATGGCAGAAGAACTTGGTCTCTCCGATGGAACAGTTTCCGACGACGAAGCGACCATGATTGAAGATCTCATGTACCAGCGCGGCTATCGCTCGTACGAGCGGATGGCCCAGGATGGTGAGATCCTTGTCGTCAAGTACATCGAAGGCTGGCGCAAGGCGCTCGAGGAGTGTCGAAAGGCCTACCCGGAGTACGGCGAAGCGCTTGAATCTGCTACCGGCAAGGACGAAAAGAAATTCCTTTCGAAGGCGAAAGGACTCCTTGAAAAGGTGCTCGCAGCAATCAAGAAGTACCCCGCAGTTGGGATCAAACTTGAGCAGGACTTCGGGGTGTCAAAGCTTGCCCTCGAAACTGAACTCCTCAAATTGCAGGAGCGCATTCGCGGGTTGAGCAAGTCCGCTCCGACGACACCTTCGGGCGGGTCGGGTGGGCGCGGGCGTGGTTTCGGTCCAGGGTCCGGAATTTCTATTGACTGATGGAGTTTCAATCGATGAAGCAGTTTCTGAATCTGATGTCTCGTGGTCCGCTCGCGCTCTCACTTGCCGTGTGCATATGTGAAGCGGCAGCTGCAGAATCATTCCCACCGGTGGAAGCAAGTTCGATAGCTGTGGAGTCGGCGTTGGAAGGCGCGGGTTCGCAGGATTCAAAGCCAGCGGCGACGACCAAGAAGCGGCAGGTTTTCATCCTTCCCCTTGACGGCATGGTGGGTGTCGGGCTTCGTCACGACGAGATGGAACAGATCGAGAAGATCGCGGATACGTTTGGATCGGGACAGATCATTATCTTGCGAATCAATTCCAACGGCGGCTATGTCACCGAAGGTGACATGATCGCTGAATCGCTGACACGCATCAAGAGCAAGCATCGTCTCGTTGCTTGGGTCGAGAAAGCAATTTCGGGTGGTGCATTTACCGCGCTCTACGCAGACGAGATGTACTTCATGCCGGAAGCTGCTTTGGGATCGATCACGATGCTCGCAGGCGGAACGGAAGTCGTGGCGGTGCGCGAGGATTGGAAGGAGCGTGTCGCGCAGGCGTGCCAGATGGGCGACCGGGATCCGTTGATTGGTCCCGCGATGGTGCACTCCGAGGTTGAACTCTCCTACGACCGAGAGGGGGACAAGGTCACGTTCTATAACAGTATGAAGGGGAAGTACCCGCTGAGTACCAAAGATGAAAATCTGGATTTCAGTGCGGCGTCTGCGGAGCACTGCAAGTTCTCGGATGGAACTGCAGCAACCGAAGCCGACCTGCTGAAAGAACTTGGACTGGATGATGAAACGAAGTTTGAGCTCAACGACGCAGGAAAGGTGATCGCTGCCAAGTGGCAGAAGTTGATCAAGGGAGCCAAGGAAGAAGTGCCGCTTCTCCTGCAGAAGCGAGGGATCGAGGGAACGAGCCAAGGGCAGATCGGATTCCTTCAGGCACGCATTCGAAACACCCAGAAAATCATTGATTGGTACAAGAAGTGCCGGCCTGCACTGGAAACCGATTTTGGGATCAGGAAGCCGGTCATCGAGCAGTTCGAGGCAGAGATCAAGGAAATGCGAAAGCAGATCAAGGAATTGCAGGCCGCCGGAGGGGGTTGATCCTGGCGAGCTTCGGTCGCGCTTCGACTATCCCACTTCGCGGCGCTGAAAGAGCGCCATTGCCAGTGCCAGTGAGGCAATCGTCATGACCGCGCCGTAGGGCACAACGAGTTTGAGATACTCGATTGGAATCTGCTGGTCCTGGTTGACAGCGTCCACGACCCAGAAGACCTGGAAGTTCGGAAGCACCGCATACCCAATCTTGCAACCCCAAAGCGCGAGGTCATCCATCCCAAACGTGTGTGCCCCCGCCGCATCACGGACTGCGATGATCTCCTCGAGCATCTGAATCTTGCGGGCGAATATCCAGTCGGAGAGCAGCCCGAGGACCAGCACGCCAAGTGTCACCCCGAGCGTCAAGACCTGTCCCATGCGAGTGCTGACCGCAACGGCAATTGCCGAGATGATGCAGAGCGAGAGCATCATCAAGAAGATCGAAACGAGGAGTTCGAATCGAAACTCAGTCGAGCCGCTGATCGCCCCCCAGTGCGAGTCGAAGAAGAGGCTCAAGACATAGGCAAGCAGCAGCAGCGGACCGCCAAGCAGCGAGGTCATTGCCGCAAATGATTTTCCGTAAAAAATGTTGCACCAAGTGGCTGTGCCGACCGTTGCGACGACTGCGACTCCTCCAAAGACCACGACGGGCCAACGGATCGGAGTTGCAGCTGTCTGGATGACGCCGTGAACCTCTACGAGGAGAAAGGCAAAGGCTGGAACAGCTGTCGTCGCCATGAGGGCGAGCGTGACTCCGAGGTACTTGCCGAGAATGAACGTGATCCGCGAGACAGGCTTTGATACCACCATGAGTACCGTGCGGTTCTGGATCTCCTGATTCACAACCGCCGTTGCCAGAAAAGCCGCCAGAATTGCTCCACAAACGAAGACCGTCGATAGCCCGATATCGATGTACATCCGCTGGTCGTCGGACATCGTGAATGCGGAAAGTGGGTTGCTCAACACAACGAGCAGCACCGCGACGACCAATATGACGAGCGAGATTGGCTGCCGAACACATTCAAGAAAGGTGTTTCGCGCGATGGCGATGAGTTGTTCGAAGAAAGCCATGGCTGAAGTCGAAGGTGGCGGATTAGAGTAGTGTCTTAGCCCCTCTCCTGCGCCCTATCCGAACCGAGCCATTGGTTTTCCCGTAAAGTACGAACAGACATGACTCGAGACCACTTTGTCTATCAGCAGGCGGCACGGATCGCGGCAATCGGACTCGCCTCGCAACTCGCCCTCGGGATATTCCTCTTTCTCTTTGGTCGTGCCGCAGGGGACTCTGCGTTCGTCCTCGCTTCGACCTACGTCCTGACGGGAACAATCGTCTGGATCGCGTTGGTGGTTCTGTTCCATCAGCATCGGCTTGAACGGATCGAAACACTCGAAAACGAGGAACTCGAGCAACTTCGGGGCAGCGGAAAGAGTGTCTTTGAAGGGGAACGCGAGTTCAGTCAATCGGCTGGGCGTCGACTGCAGGTCATGCATCAGTGGTTGATGCCCATCGCGAGCGCTGTGGTGGCAATCTTGCTCGGGGTCATTTCCTATTTCACCCTCACGTGGCTCGCTCGACTCGATGATGCGTCAGGAAGTTCGACCGTCTTCGCTGTTGGGGCAAATCTTGGCTGGCAACTCGCGATCTGTACGGCACTCGCACTGGCAAGTTTCATCTTTTCCCGTTTTGTCGCAGGCATGTCGCAGCAGCCGGCATGGCAAAATCTTCGGGGCGGCGCTGGAGTCATGGTTGGCAACGCGCTGGTGTTGCTCGCCTTGGCCGTCGGCATCCTCTTCCAGGTCTTTCGCAACCCCCAGGTGCTTGAGGGGGTTGCGTACGGCATCGGCATCATGGTTGCGGTGATTGCGGGAGAGATCACCCTCAACCTGATCTTGAATGTCTATCGACCGCGTCGAAAGGCAGAACTTTCGCGACCAGCATTCGATTCAAAGCTCCTCGGTCTTGCAGCTGCCCCCGACTCCATCGTTCGAAGCATCAACGAGGCAGTCAACTACCAGTTCGGGTTCGATATCACGAGTTCGTGGGGCTACCAGCTTCTGTTGCGGAGCGTCCTTCGACTGACACTTCTCGGCGTGGCGGTCCTCCTGCTCATGTCGATGCTTGTCGTTGTGCAACCAGGAGAGCAAGCCGTCCGATTGCGGGGGGGGCGAGTGATTGGTGATGTCGCGCAGGGATCGCTCGTCGTCAAGTGGCCGTGGCCGTTCGAGTCACTTGAGCGCTTTGAGGTTGGGCAGGTTCGGTCGGTTGTGCTTGGGGGAAAACTGCTCCCGACTGCCAACCCGAATCTGTGGCCTGTCGAGGGTGAACCTGATCCCAACAGACTGCCTTACATCGTCCTCGCGGGTGATGGTGGCGCACTGCCTCAAGGGGCAATCGGCTCTGATGCTCTGCAAGGGTTGGGTGCAACTGGCGACGGATCAGAAGGATCAGTTGTCACAGCACAATTCGCGCTCGTCGATGCTGACATCGTGTTGGAGTACCGCGTGAAGGCAAACGGATTGCTGGAGTATCTCAGTTTCTCAGGAGATTCGCGGTCGCGACGAAACGTCCTTGATATGCGTGAGCGTGCGCTGAAAGCAATCGCACTGAGGGAAGTCAGTCAATTGCTTTCGACGCGCACGCTTGGTCAGGTGCTCTCGCCATCTGGGGATTCACTGGTCCGCCAACTGAAGGAACGCATCCAAGCGTCCTTCGACAGCAATCGCACTGGGGTTGAGGTTGTCGGAGTCTTGATCCCGATCCTGCGACCGCCAGCGAGCACCTCGACGGCGATGTTCGAGGAGTTGTCGATCGACGTTCAGAATTCGCGCAAGGTCATCGACGAGGCGAAGCGGATGGTCAACACAACGATGTCGACTCTTGTCGGGAGTCCTGATGTTGCACGACGTGTCGTCGCAGACATTCAAGCGCTTCGCGCTGTCGAACGCGATCAGGGGAAGGACTCGCCAGAAGCTGCGACGAAGCGCGCTGCGATCGAACGGACGATTGTCGATGCTCGCGCCCAGGCAGCGAGCGTGATCGGCACTGCACGAGCGCGCCGCTGGGAGATGCTGATGAATGCGCGTGGCACAACGAGCGAAGTCTTGGGGCAGGCCGGGGCATATCACGCAGCGCCCGAGCTTTACCGCGAGCGCGCGATCATGTCAGTTCTGTCGCGTGCGCTCGCGGTCGTTCGTGTGAAGTACGTGTTGGCGGTAGACCCATCGCGCGTCGACTTTGACATCCAAATGGAACAGCCAGAAGCCGGATTGAATCTGGGCGACTACCTCGAAAAGAAGGACCAGTAATGATTCGAAAGATTCCCATTGTGATTGCTTCGCTCATCGTGCTCGTACTCGTCCTCTTCAACACGACGTTTACAGTCAATTTTCACGAGATCGCGGTCCTGACGAGATTCGGGAAACCAGCGGGAATTCAGCGCGAACCTGGTTTGCACTGGAAGGCGCCGCTCTTCATTGACCAAGTCGCGAAACTCGATTCGAGGCTCCAGTTCATCGAGAGTCCGCTTGAAACTGTGCTGACGAAGGATGGTCAGCAAGTGCTCGTCCAGGCGTACTTGCTCTGGAGAGTCGATGCGACAAGCGATGCGCCACTCCAGTTCTTTGTGGCATATGGCACTCTCGAGGCGGCAGGGAAGGAACTTGAGACGAGGCTTCAGGGAGCTGTTCGTTCGCTCGGTGGATACAACTTCGGAGATCTCATCGGGCAGGGCAGCAAGATTGCTGAAGCCGAGACGGCGATTCTCGCTGACCTGCGTGCGACGAAACTCCTCGGTGTCGAACCAGTCAGCGTAGGAATTTCTCAGATCGTCCTTCCTGCCAAGACGACTGTGGCGGTGCTTCGACGAATGGCAGCAGTTCAGGAGACCCTCGCGAATCTCGAGGAATCCAAGGGGAATTCAGAGGCGGAAGCGATCAAGAGTCAAGCAGCGAGTTCTGCGGACACGATCAGGAATTTCGCTGAGCAGTGGGCTGCAGAGATCGAAGCACTCGGGAACGAGGAGGCAACGCGCTATTACCAACTGATGAAAAAGGAAGCCGAGTTGGCGGTATTCCTCTCGTGGTTGGACACACTGAAGGGTTCGCTCTCGGGGAGCACGACCTTCGTGACGGACTTGAATCGCGCTCCTTTTCACTTGCTCGACCTCTCCGCGCCGACTTCGAGTAGCGGAATTCCTCAGCCAAGAGTGCCATACGCCGCAACCGCCCCAGCCCAGCCCTCCGCGTCGAAGGGAAATCCCTGACGATGGCGGGCTCTGATTCGAGTGATGCTTCCGAGACCTCCGCTGACGAGCATGGAGACGCGCATGCCGTCCGCGTGGGGAAAAGCGCTCGGTTGGCCGTTGGTGCAGTCGAGAGCGACCGAGCATCTTTGCGCGCTGCGATGGACCCCGCCAATCAGAGTCTTGGCGACGCGCTGCGTCTGTCCTATCGACTTCTCCAAGTTGCGATCGCTGGGTTGGTGGTGACTTTTCTTGTGTCGGGCTTCCAGTCGGTGCCCGAGGGGGTCACTGGAATTCGAACAGTTTTTGGTCGAGTGGCGGGGGACGCTGGCGATGAAGTCGTGACTCCTGGACTTCGACCGTTCTGGCCCTATCCAGTTGGCGAATTTTCCACGATGCAGCAGCGGCAGAATCTCGAAGTGAGAGACACGTTCTGGCCCGCGAGGTCACAGCAGAATGTCACGATCGAAATGGCGACCGATGCCGCAGATCCCAATGATCCCATTCGACCGGGTCGAGATGGATCGGTGATTACCGCCGACGGCGATCTGGCGCATTTGCAATTGGCGGTTGAGTATTCGATCGTCGATCCTGTTGCGATGCTCACGCAGATTTCCGCAGAGAAGTCTGATGCTCTCGTGCTGTCGGTCCTCTCCCGTGCGGTCGTTCAGACAGTTGCGCACTACACGCTCGCCGACCTGTTGGAGCAGCGCGACACCCCAGCGCTCGACATTCGCCAGAAGATGCAGGAGTCGCTGAATGATCTCCATGCAGGAATCCAAGTAGGGTCGGTCAGCATTCTGGAGCGCTCGGCACCGCTCGCGGTGCGCAATGCGCTTCGCCGGGTTCAGACAGCGCGAGAAGACATGAAGACATTGGTTGAGCGCGCTCGGCAGGAGGCGAATTCGAGATTGGTCGGGGCAGCGGGTACTCAGTACGGCGAGATCCTGGCGATGATTCATGAGTATGAGTTGTTGCTCACGTCTGGCGATCAGGCGGGTTCTGATGCAGTGCTTCAGAGACTCGGGACGCGGCTTGAAGCGCCGGATATCGGCGGCGAAGCTTCTCGGATCATCAATCAGGCGAGGACCTTTCAGTCATCGCTCACATCGACCCTTGCCGGCGAAGCTCGGCGACTCGCGAGCCTCGCGCCGAGTTATAAGGAAAACCCAACGCAGTTCGTCCAGCAGTTTTGGTTGGACGCTGTGCGACAGGCGATGGGTCAGGAGCTCGTTGAGGTCTTCGCGGTTCCGAATCAGCTTGGTCGGTATGCAGTGCACGTCAAGAGTTCGTCGGATGTCATGCAGAATCGCCGAACAGCGGAGATCGCACGAAAGAAAATGGCTGCGGCGATGATTGGGGCGCACCTCCCCTCGTTTCAACTGGGGAGCCGACAGATCATGATCGATCGTCCAGGTCGTCGACTCGAAGCGACAGGGGACAAGGGCTTCGGACACGAATGAGAGAGAGTCGCGCGAAGCAAGGGAGCATCCGATGAGCCAAAGTCACAGTTCCACTTCGGTTCGCAATATCGTCGAAGCCCAGGGACTTGTAAAAGTCTTTGGTGACTTTTGGATGCGTGACAAGGCGCGTGCGGTCGATGGAATCGACTTCGAGATTCGCGCGCATGAAATTTTCGGGCTCTTGGGACCGAACGGTTCAGGGAAGAGCACAACGATCAAGATGATTCTTGGGCTTCTGAGAAAAACCAAAGGGCGGCTCACAGTTTTTGATCGCCACCCATCCGATGTGTCAAGTAAGTCGCGCATCGGATATCTGCCGGAGGAGTCGTACATGTATCGATTCCTCAATCCGCGGGAGACGCTCGATTATTTCGGGAAGCTCTTCGGGATTCCGAGACGAATGCGACAGAAGCGTGTCGATGAACTTCTCGAGATGGTGGGACTCGAGGGGGCAGCCCATCGGACGGTCGGAGAATTTTCGAAGGGAATGACTCGACGCCTTGGGCTTGCGCAAGCGCTGATCAACGATCCAGAGTTCTTGATTCTCGACGAACCAACCTCTGGACTCGACCCGATCGGAACTCGCCAAGTCAAAGACCTCTTGCTCGACCTTCGACGGCGCGGAAAGACCATCCTGCTCTCGTCCCACCTCTTGGCAGATGTCGAGGATGTCTGTGATCGAATGGTGGTGCTGTATGGCGGAAAGATCCGCGCCTCTGGAACCGTGGGGGAACTGCTCAGTGACACCAAGCGGACAACGATCAGCGTGCAGCGCTTGCGGCCAGAAACCATTGCGAAAGTTGACGAACTCATTCGACGCGAAGAGGGTGTCGCAATAGAGCGTGTCGACGCACCTCGACAGAAGCTCGAGGAATTGTTCATGAGCATTGTTGAGAGTGCTCGAAATGAACAGGCCTCGACGAGCGGTGCGAATCACGGTGGACGAACCGCTGCGTTCCTCATGGGCTCCGAGGCGGGAGAATCTGGTGCAGCGGTCATCGCCGACTTGCAGTCTGCCCCTCAGGAGGCGGCACCCAAGCGGGCGCCAGTGATGCCAACGAAGGATCGATCAGGTCCTGCTGATTCGGTCCTGGCGGAATTGATGAACCCTGGCTCAGGAACGGAGCCCGCGCGGAGTGCGCCCTCCGCGCCGATCAAAGCACCCACGCAGCCAAGTGCCGCTGTCGACCGATCTGTCATCGATGACCTGACGGGCGGTACGTCGGAGAAGAAGGAGTGAGTCGTCTCGATGGGTGGAGGGAAAACCTCAGGGCTTCTCAGGAATCCTTCCGCGGTCGGTGCATTTACGGCGCGATCTTTCTCTTGATAGGCATTGCGGGGCTGGCTCCGCTCTGCTGGTCCTCGGTGCAGTACTCGTCACTTCGGTGGAAGATTGCTGAAGTCTTAGAGCAGGCCAACATTGCAGAGCGGAATCCGATCGCAGTGCAGTTGGTGGAGAGAGGCAGCGTGACAGTCGAATCAGTCGAAGTTGGCAGTGCGCGAATTCGCGCAGTTGCTGATCAGATGTTCGGGGCGAACGGGAAAATCGACGGCGTAGCTGCCGTCTCATCTTTTGTCGCCGCAGCAGTCGCCCCCGGTTGGGGACCGGTCAACCTCGTTGAGCGACCGTGGATGGTTGTGGGGATCTCGGTCGGCATCGTCTCCGCTTTCCTGATCGCGGTATGGGTTGGGATGGCAGTTCCGTCTGTCATCATCGTCCTCGGGACCACGATGGCGAGTGGAGTGTTCTGGTGGACATCGAGACTTGATCTCCTCGCTGCGTTTGTTGGAATCGGGTTCCTCATTTTTCTCTTCTTGTTGATGTCGCGCGTTGCGCTCACATTGCTCAGTCGCGCGAACCCAGTCATCGGAATCGCTCGGACGGTGCTCCTTGAAGCAGTGCGCCAGAAGATTTCAGTCGGGTTCGTCTGTGCGATGTTGGTGGTGCTGCCACTGATTCCCCTCTGGATTGATTCGCGCGAGCCTCTTCGGTACCAGATCCAGACGCTTCTTGGCCGGGGAACGGGCGTGGTTTTTATTGTTGCCGCCTTCTTGACTCTTTTTATGTCCTGCTCAACTGTCGCATTTGAAATCCGAGATCGACAGATTTGGAGCATCCTGACCAAACCGGTTTCGCGGTTTCAATATCTCATCGGGAAACTCTTCGGACTTGCAATTCTCAGCGGGATTGTGCTCGCTGTCGGCAGCATTGCGGTCTTTGTCTACGTCGAACTTCTCAGCACTCGACCCGCCGCAAACATGCAGGACGCAGTTGCCGTCGTCGATCATGTTCTCGTCGCGCGCGCAGCGGCGCGCCCAACCTACGAAGAAATGAGTGCGGCACAACTGCGCGATGTGGTGGTCAATCAGATTGAACGCGACTCGCTCCTTCGCCAAGAGATCGCGGATGGATTGCGTTCAGAGGCCGACGTTGCGCGCGAGATTCGTACTCGGGTCACGACGGAATTCATGACTGCCCAGCGGAGCGTGGATCCAGGGAAGAGTAAGTCCTTCACGTTTACAGGGCTGGAGGAGGCGCGCAAGAATCTGGCGCAGCCGGTGTTGCACTACGCGTTTCACAGCGGTAGCGATAGTTCCCACGAGACATTTCCTGTCATGTTCTCCTTCGGCGAATTGCCGCCCGAAATGGTGAACTATGTGCCAGGGCAATCCAACGTGATCGCGATTCCGACCGATGCGATTGACGCGAGCGGCGCGCTCAAGGTCACAGTCCTCAACGGAGGCCTGACGCGCGATGGACAACCATTCCCCTCGCCGTGGTCACTGAATTTCGAAGCAGACAAGTTTGAAGTGCTCCACCGAGTCGGTGGATTCGAAGCCAACTTCCTTCGAGCAATCCTGATTGACTGGGCGAAACTCATCTTCATTGCAGCCTTGGGAACTGCGTTGGCGAGTGTGCTCTCGTACCCCGTCGCGATTCTCGTCACGATGACGGTCTTCATCATCGGATCGATGTCTACTTTTCTGGCCTCGGCATTAGAAAACTATTCGGTTGCACCAGATGCGAACGCTGGTCTTGCGGCGATCGAGTACGTGATGCTGTTGGTTGTGAGCGGTGTTCGCTGGTCGCTCGCCCCCTTTGGCACAAGTGGCGGCCTCGCGGAGTTGGTTGGCGGCCGAGTGATTCCGTGGAGCGCGGTCTTTGCGGCTGTCGGGCAGATCGGCATCGTTTGGAGCGCCGTTGTTTTCGTTCTCGGCCTGCTCTCGTTCAATCGCAAGGAAATTGCCATCTACAGCGGCGGAGAGGGATAGCCGATGCGCAGTCGGCTCATTCAGCTGGCGTGTGTCGTCCTTGCGGCGGGATGCCTCGTGGTTGGCGGCTGGCTCCTGCCAAAGATCCTTCAGGTCAGCGACGAGAAGAGCCTTCGTTACACCGACGTGTCGATTGATGGAGCGCCTCCAATTGTGGCACTCGGCACGGCGATCGGCGCACTGCGGGGCATCATCGTCGACTATCTCTGGATCAAGACGAACATTGAGAAGGAAAAGGGTCTCTTCTATGAGGCGATGGCCGATGCCTCGTTGATCACAAAACTTCAGCCACGCTTTGGCGATGTTTGGGCTTTTCACGGTCACAACATGGCCTACAACATTTCTGTCATGACCAACACGCCCGCTGAACGGTGGGAATGGGTTCGGGCAGGGATCGACCTCGTTCGCGATGAGGGGCTGCGATACAACCCCAATGACCTCATTCTCCATAAGGAACTTGCGTTTTGGTTCGCGCACAAACTCGATGGCGTCGCGGACGATGCCCACTTGTTCTACAAGCGCGAGTTTGCCCGCCAATGGCAGTTTCTGCTCGGCGTACCTCCTGCGTCGCATGCTGATCGGGTCGCTTGGCTCGCCGCGATGAAAGATGCTCCCGACACGCTCGAGGAGCTTGAACTCAAGAACCCGGCGGTGCGCACGCTCGTCGAGCAACTCAAGTCTGGGCTCTCAGGTTTTGAAAGCCGGTTTCAGTTCAGCTTGGACGTGGACTTCCTCACAAACATTGGCCGATGGCAGGCGGTTCAGAAGAGTCGATACGCCAAGTTTTTGGGGATGGACGATTCCTTTCGAAAGAACGATCCGATCTACGCAGCGTTTGATCTTGCATTTGCATCGGATGAGTCCAAGGCAGCCTTAGAGGCGTTTCTTCCGTTTCTGAGGAAACGGGTGCTTCGCGAAGCATTCAATATGGATCCCTCGCTCATGTGGGAGTACACGCGTGATTTTGGTCCGTTCGATTGGCGGCATCCGCAGTCGCACGCGTTCTACTGGGGTCGCAAGGGCGCCACGACCGCTGCGAAGCGGACAACGAATGTGGAGGAGATTTACAAGGTCCTCAACAATGACCGCATCAATATCCAAGCGATGCAGGCACTCTCGCGGACGGGGTTGATGCACTACGACGCGTACAGCAGCGACAACCCCGCAAGATTGAACGATCCAAGGTGGATCAAGGCGATTGACGTGTACTTCGGGGACCTCTACCGAAAGCACTTTGGAACACGTGGCGGTGGCGGTGATTCCTTTTGTGACTTCTATCAGAACTTCATGGGGCAGGCGGTTCGAGAACTCTATCGATCTGGCGATTACGACGGCGCACAGACCATCTTGACCAAGTTGGACAATCTCTTCGGTCGCGGCGGATTGGTCCCGAACAACAGGTATGAAGCGCCTCTCGAGACTTTTGTTCAAGAGACAACCTATGCCGAGTATGAGGGATCTCCAGATGTCGCGCGCAGCGATGTCTACGCGGTTCTTGCGCGCGGTTTTCGCGAAGGGCTCCTGATGGACCGCCCGGAAGTACTCAAGAGTGCGATCAAGTTTGCAAAGGACTTGACCATCTATTTTCAGACCAGCCAGTACGCGGACTTCGTCAACAAGTTCGGAGAGCGTCGCATGGCAGATCTCATCGGCAGTCTTCGAAACAGCGTGCAAGATGTGTTTGCGAGTGTGCTCGTCGACCCATCGCAGCCCCTCGTTGATCGACTCACGATTTACAACCGCGCTGGAGAATCCGAGCGCCGTTTGGTTTACGACATCGTGAAGGGGCCGCTTCAAGCGGAATTCATGAACGATCCACTCTCGCAGGTTGTTCCATTTGCTCAGTTGCTTCCCGAACCACCTGAAATGGAAGCCTTCCGCCAAGTGCGCGCCGCCGAGGCTGCTGCGCGCGCAGCGGAAGCCGAGACGGCCAAGCGATCGACGGCGGAGACGCGCTGATGCGAGGGCGCTTCGTTCCAGCAATCCTGGGTGTTGGTCGCAACTACGCTGACCACGCGAAAGAGATGAGTGCGGAGATTCCGACCAGGCCGCTCATCTTCTTCAAGAATCCTGCTTGTGTGATTGCAGATGGAGAAGCGATCGTGATCCCACCGATCTGCAGCGAAGGTGGTCCCCAAGTCGACTTTGAGGGCGAACTTGCAGTGGTCCTCGCGCAGGACTGCCTCAATGTCGACGAGGAGCGCGCTCTCCAGATGGTTGAGGGGTATGCGGTCGCAAACGATGTCAGTGCGCGGTGGTGGCAAAATCAAGGGGCAGGGGGACAGTTTTGTCGGGGAAAGAGTTTCGACACTTTCTGCCCGCTTGGAAAGGTCACTCCTGCGGCGGAAGTGGGTGATCCGCAAGCGATGAGAATCCAGACGAGAGTCAGCGGGGAACTCATGCAAGACGCGTCAACCGCTCAGATGATCTTCTCGGTCAAGCGGCTCATCAGCGACCTCTCTCGGGGGATGACGCTTCTCAAGGGCACCGTGATCTTGACTGGAAGTCCAGCCGGAGTAGGACATGCGCGCAAACCGCCTCGGTACCTTCGAGATGGCGATGTCGTTGAAGTCTCGATCGAAAGAGTCGGCAAGATTTCCAACCCGGTGATCGATCAGTCGTGAACTCTCTCGCGAGCGAACCGCGGCAACGCCGGTCGGTCATTGCACGGGCATGCCTAGGATTGATCCGCGGCTATCAAGTTTGGCTCTCGCCGATTTTCGGTGGTCAATGCCGCTTTCATCCAAGCTGTTCCCAGTATGCACTCGAAGCCTTCGAAAGGCATCATGCGTTCAGGGCGCTCTGGCTGACGGCCCGGCGCTTGGCGAGATGCCATCCCTGGGGGGGAAGTGGAATGGATCCGGTGCCTGAAGCGAACAGGTCCGTTGGTCATCCTTCCGTAGACGACAGTCCCAGTTGACGGGCGAGGTGCCGCGACTCTGTTTCCATTGCGGCTCGGTAATCACCAATCGGACGGCTCTCATGCGCTCGCGCAGAGATGACCAGATCCATTCCAACCGGAATCCGATGTCGGATCTGGCGAAATGATTCGCGGATCAATCGCTTCACTCGGACTCTCCGGACGGCGCCTCCGACCCTTGCGCCAATCGAAAGACCGAGCCTCGAGTGCGCAAGCCCGTTGTCGCAAGCATGAATTGTGATCCACCCAAGGTCGCGGCGAAGGCGGCGCGCGAAGACATGCTCGAATTCGTCCGGACCAGAGAGCCGAAAACGGCGCCCAGCACGAAGCTTGCCAGGTGTCACGCTGACGCTCGTGAGGCGCGATTTTCCTCGCCCAAAGCTGCTCTTGAAGAGGCAGTTCCAGGCGATCGGCGCGTTTGGTGTGATGTGGAAGTCAAGGCTTGCAATCCGAGTTGAGTGACAGTATCCTAATGGGCTACCCACGCGGAGCCCAAACGATGAATGAAGCACTGAAGAGCGATGACATTGTTTCCAAGGTTGGCGGTCGGTTCAAGTTCACGGCATTGATCCAAAGAAGGGTCGCGGAACTGATCAACGGCGCTCGACCCCTCGTCGACCGCGATGGACGTAGTGACTTCGAAGTGGTGATTGAAGAAATCGCCACCGACAAGATCACGATCGACTGGGAGCGCTCCGGTATCGTGAAGCCCCACGCAGCCAAGTAAGATTTTGTGCTGCTGCGGTAGGCGAGCACCGTTTGAAGGGTGCAGCGGGGGAATCCGCAAGACATTTTGCAATGCGCCACGCTGGCGGTAGAGTTATCACGCAGTTTCACGCTCTTCCAACTTCGGAGCCAATCCATGTCCCCATGCCCCACGCTTCGCCTGCTTGTTTGTTTGTTCGTCTGCCTGACAACTCCAGCGGCGTTCGCTGTTGAGGAGCGGGGTCTGGGAATTGCTGACGTTGCAGTTCCAGCAGCACGCCAGTGGCCGATCTGGTCTGCGTATCGAGATCTCCCAACGCTTCCCGTTGTCTATCACAGTCAGGGCGAACCTGGCGGATCACTCGCGGGATCATGCCCTCCAGTCATTGTGACGCACTCGGACGCAAATTTCGGTGGCGGTTCGTTCATCGTTCAGGCTGGCTTTGCTGAGTCCGAAGTCGCAGCAGCGTCGTACGTCGTGCCAGCTGCATCTTTCCCGATTCGCCTCGATCTCGCGGAGATGATCTTTGCCACGAGCAGTGCGACCGTTCAGACCACGACGAAGTGGTCCATCATGGTCTGGGAAGGAACACCCGCGACGGGGACGCTCGTTTTCACGTATTCGTCCGATGCCAAAATCATTCCGCACATCGTGCTTCCACCGGGAACGACTGGCGTCAATGTTCAATTCATGATTGACCCGTCAGATCCAGAGCAGATTTATCTCAACGACAACGGAAGTCATACCTTTTCGATCGGATACCGGATCGACGCTCACAACAACCAGACTCAGAACCCTTGTTTCGTTGCGCCGCCAAGTGCGAGCAATGCTTTTCCGACGACCGACACTGGTGGACTTCAACAGCCAAGCCAGAACTGGCTTTACATGGTCAATTGCGGTGCGCTTGGATGCGGTGCCGGATGGAAGACCTTCGCGCAACTTCCGAGCGCGTGTCGTCCCAGCGGCGATTGGGTCATCAGAGCAACCTACTCGCCGGTGAATTGCGCGCCGCTGCAAGGCGCGTGCTGCATTGGTTCGAATTGCGCTCTCGCAACTGCTGCGGACTGCGCTGCAGCGAACGGGCTGTACCGAGGCGATGGAACGACCTGCACGGCATCGAGTTGCCTCCCACAAGGAAACAACGCCTGCTGCTTCGCATCAACGGGCGGGTGTGTGAGCCTCTCCTATTCCTCGTGCCTCGCGGCCGGTGGAGTCCCTGGCCCTGAGGGAAGTGTCTGCGCGACGTATGTCTGTTTCCCAACTGGAGCCTGCTGCAAGTCCGATGGAACCTGCGTCGGTCCTGTGAGCCCAACGACATGCGCGTCACAGGGCGGCACGTACCAAGGCAACGGATCGACCTGCGCCAGCGTCAACTGTCCGCTTCCGCAAGGGGCTGCATGCTTCCCCAATGGCTTCTGCCTGATTATGTCTCAGGCGGACGCGACTGCTGCAGGAGCGAACTGGCGAGGGGCTGGAACAACCTGCGCCGACTCTGACGGAGACGGTATGCCAGATGCCTGCGACCTCATGCCCGCGGATCTCAATGGCGACCAACACGTCAACGGGCAAGATCTCGCGATCATCCTCTCGGCCTGGAACACGGCGGGCGGCAATGCCGACATCAACCAAGATGGCATCGTGAATGGATCAGACTTGGCGGCCGTCCTCAGTGGATGGACTGGCTGACCGCGCGACTTGGCTCGAAGTCTTATACTCATCCAACCTGGAGAGGTGTCCGAGCGGTTGAAGGAGCCAGTCTCGAAAACTGGTGTGGGCCTCGTGCTCACCGTGAGTTCGAATCTCACCCTCTCCGTTTCAGTTTCACGAGTCCTGCGACTTGGTCTGACGATCAAGTTCGCCAGCGACGATGGCATCGCTTGTCCGAACCCATCCCGACTGACCATCCGCAAGGCGAATGTGGTACCAACCTGGTCGCTGCTCGAGCAGGGTGAATTCCGAGCCGACAGGTAGGGGTTCGGTGAACGCTGGCGAGAATCCATCGCCATTTCCTTTTCGCACGATGACTTCCTCGTTGACGATGACTCCCGGCGGGTTGAGCCTGTGTCGAATCTCATCGATGGCAACCGTCAGTCCAAAGACGAGAGCGATCGCAGCCACGCCCACGAGCGCTCCTCTGCAGCGGCGAAGGCGTGCGTGCCAATGACCACGAATGACGATGAGCGCTGCAGCCAAGAGCCACGCGAAAGTCCACGCGACCGATGCTGTCCAAGCTCGTGCGGGGTAACTCGCCCACGTCCAGTACGACGCGAGGCGATCAAGCAGCGGAACAGCGGATGTGCTCGCAGAGTGGATGGGAAGTATCGATCTGGCGTACGCGAGATTGTCAGTGATTCGATTATCGCCGGGCATGAGTCGCTCTGCCTCGAGATACGCACCGATGCCGCGGGCAACCTGCCCAGACTGGACGAGAGCGTTGGCGTAGTTGAAGTAAAGCTCGCCGTTGGCAACTCCGTCATCGATGATGCGTTGAATGTCAGTGGCGGATTCACCGAACAACGAACGCGCCGCGTCCGGCTCGGTCACGAGCATGCTGATCGCACGGTCGTACTTGTCTTGCGCGTCGACTGCCAGTGCGAGATGGGTCTCGTCGCTGACAACTGCTGGAGTGAGGACTTGCGCGAATGCCTCGCTTGAGGAGAGCCAGACTCCTGTAGTCAGCAGGAGGGCGGTTGCGAGTTGTTGAATCATCTGGGGCATTCTCATGAATCGCCCCGAGTGTCTGGCGTGCGCGCCGCTTTCCAATTGAGCCTCTCGAGCAACTGGAGGCACTCCCTCGCCTCTGAGAGCTGGGACTCTGTTCCAGTTGCACCAGCCTGTGCCGAGAATCGGGCGTGGTCGCCGCGTGCGAGAAGGTGATCGATGCGCTCGACGAGCGAAATGGGAGCACCCGCCGCGAGCGCAAACTTCCGAGCTTCGGATCGGGTGAGCGTTGCGCTCGGGTGACTCACTTGGTCCGCGATGAATCCAACGATGGCTGCGACTTCGTCGCCCGAAGCGAGTCTCTTCAGGGCGGAGGCACGCGCGCCCCGCTGGCGAACGAGTGCGCCATCATTGCCGAGTCGGTCACTCCGACGGCGTAGAAGCAGCACGGCTGCGCACGCAAACGGTGGAGCGATGAGCGCGATGGTCGCTGCTACCAATCCGATTCGAGCCGACTGATCACGAACCATTGCAAGTGTGGGGGAGACATTGGCGGTCAATCCACCCTTTGCGACGGTGAGTGATTTTTCAATTGCGCTCTCTTCTGTTGCTCGACCGATGATCGCGTCGGTCGATATGCGCTCCGAGGCAACGACGGTGACCCCGATCGGTGCGGTCGAGGCCGACTGATATGTGCCGAGCGTCGGGTCAAACCACGAGAATTCGATGGCTGGAATCTCGTGGATGTCCATGCGGGTCGGTCGAATTGTCTGTGTAAATGTCTTTGTGTTTCCCTCGACAGTTCCGGCGAGCGGCGCACTCGGCATGCGAAAGCCATCTTCAAGCGCTGGGAAAGCAAGTGAGGGGGGAAGGAGGGCACCGAGCGCGAGCGGACGATTTGGAGAGCGATCCGTTACAACGAGCGTGAGTGTGATGGGATCACCAACGGCGACGCTCGCCGGCTTCGCAGAGGCAGAGATGGCGAAAGAACCGATTGCACCTTGGAAGGACTCTGGCCGCCCAACAGTTGGGAGGGGGAGCACGTCAAAGTTGGCGGCGTCTGCGTCGGCGGAGATCGGCTTGGTCGAGGACACAGAGAGATTGTTTCGCCCGAAAAAATCGCGCTCTGCTGCAAGCCGCGTGGGATAGTTCCAAGCAATTCTGATCTCGCTGAAATCAGGCGCCCCGCTCGAGGTCATGGTGATTGTCGCGGGGATGTCATAGACGATGTACGCCTGTCCCTCGATGAGCTCCTCACGGCCCAGCGGGCGCTGTCGGCGCTGAAGCATCTCGGCGAGTGCCTTCGTAAATGGTCCGAAGTCGCAGCGAGATTGATCGATGAATTGCCACATGTCACCCTCTCCAAGCGTCACCTGATGCTGTGAACTCTGGAAGGGTTTGACGAGGATGCGAAGTGTGGCAGTGATGGATTGCCCCACCCATGCTGATTCTTCTGCTGCGACGACCTCTGCTTTGAGGAGATCGCCCGTTGTCGATACCACCGTTGAAATGGAAGTGGGCGTGCTGGAGTACTTGACCCCATCTACATCGACCGTGATTGGCGGAATCTGGATGATGCCAACGGTGGAGGGAGTGATGAGGACGGAGATGACGGTGGTGCTCTCGCGCGAGACCGCGCCGTTGACGATTTGCATCGAGCTCATCGTTTGCCGACCGGGCTGAGTTTCGAAGTCGACCCCGGTGACCTTTGGAAGGATCGGTTCGCCGATGACATCCCCATCTCGAACAACGATCTTCATGACCGAGGGACTGCCCACCCATGTCTCACGGGGCGAGAGATTGAAAGTGACATCTGTCGCCGCGGTCGCAATCGCGCACTGCAGCAGAGCGAGCGCGCAAGCAAGAGTCTGGACGAGGGCGGCTCGTTTCGGACTCGCGTTCTGTTCGCCTGCGGGACTCGGATTGTGCGTGATGCGTGGCATTCGTCGTTCTCGTTCTACCAGTCTTTGCTCGTTGGGGTTCGTTTGACTTGTTCTGCAGCATCTTTGGCCTCGCGGCGTGCCTTCTCGCGGTCTCGAACTGCCTGAAGGAGTTTCTCTGCCTCATTCTTGGAGAGCGGGGCACCCTTGACCGGATCGCCTGCTGCAGGGGCTTCAGCCGCGTCTGGCTGGCCCTCTTCTTTCTTGGCACTTCCGCCCTGTGCATCCGCCTGTTTCTTTGCTTCGTCAGGTGATGGATTTCCTGAATCGCTTGGCTTGGGTTCAGGCGTTTGCTCATGTTGCTGGTCATCCTGCGGCTTCCCTTGCTGCTGGGAGTCCTGACCATCACTCGGCTGCTGCTGTTCCTGCTGCTGATCTTGTTTGCCTTGCTCCTGCTTCTGTTGTTCTTTCTGTTGTTGCTCTTTCTGCTCTTGTCCCTTCTGCTCCTGTTCTTGCTCCTGCTGCTTCTGCTCTTGTTCCTGTTTTTTCTGTTCCTGCTCCTGTTGCTGCTTCTGAAGTTCCTCAAGATTCTTGAGGAGTCGCGTGGCAGTCTCCGCGTTCACTCTCGGGTCGACATCAGTTGGATCTGCTCGGGCCGAATCCTTGAAGTGGGTGAGTGCCTTCTTGACGACCTCGATTGCGGCAGCGAGATCTGGGCTCTGGGGTGTTTGCGCAGGGTCGATTGGCTTGCTTGGATCTGCCGCAGCCTGGCCGAGTTTCTTGAGAGCCTGCGCGTAGATCGCATTGCCCTGATTGAACATCGCATAGGTCGCAAGGAGTTCGTCGGACGTGTTGGCAGCAGCTGCGAATGACTCTGAAGCAGATTCGAGATTGCCGCTCTTGTACTGCGCGACTCCGAGATTGAACTGAGCCCGCGAGTGCGACGGATCGGCAGCCACCGCTCGTGCGTATGCGCTCTCCGCAGCCTGGTACTGCCCTGCATCCATCGCGGCATGCGCTTCCATCACAGCACTTCGAAAGGCAGCGGCGTCGACAGGGGCGGATGATCCCGAGGCGGGTCTGCCTGAATCGGCGCCGCGCAAAGCTGTGGGCGCCTCAACCGCAGACTGCTGCGAGTGAGCAAGCCCAGCGAGCGCCAGCAGCGAGGAGATCCATGTCGCGAGAGAGCGAAGATTCGTGGGGCGTCGAGTCATGGAGCACCTGCCTCGATCGGGACTTCCACGCGCACGCCAACGCGCCGCCGCCGCGGTGCAGGCTTGCAATCACGGATCAGGCATTCGATGACGAGCAGCAAGAGCGCGAGACCCGCTGGCCACTGGAACCGCGGAATCGTTCGGCGCAGAGTTGATGTTTCGAACTCGCCTCGCTCAAGGTCTGCCATTGACCTTTGGAGGATCTCTCCAAGATCGACTTGCGCGGTGCCAGCGGGGACAAAGATTCCGCCGGCGTTCTGCGCAACCTCTTGCAGAACTGTCGGATCCATTTTCGACCAGACCTCCTCGCCGTCGTGGACCAGCCACCGACGCTGCGCACCCTCTTCGATGGGGATTCTGCCGCCGTCGCGCGCGTCGCCGATTCCGACGGTTGTGATTCGAATGCCCTGACTCTCGAAGATCTCCTTCGCAACTGCGACGGGATCGCTTCCCATGTCCTCGCCATCGGTGAGAACGACAATCGCACGACCCGCTGTCGAATCGCTAGGGAAACTCTCTGCTGCCACTTCGAGTGCACCTCCGAGCATCGAACCGCCGCGCGCCGCATCCTTCGGTTCAAGGTCATCAACGCTGGTCATGAATGCGCCGTAATTCAGAGTGAGCGGTGTTCGCAGCGCCGCGACGCCTGCGAAGTCCACAAGACCGATCCGATCACCCGCCATCCGACTCACGGCATCTTCGATGAACGACTTTGCGCGGCGCAAGCGATCGGGAGTCGCATCTTCAGCGAGCATCGATCGACTGACATCGACGACAAACATCACATCGGCTCCGCGGCGTCGAATCTCCTCTGTCTCAGAACCAACCCTTGGATCGGCCAAAGCAGCGACGAGCGCGACCATCGCGGCGAGCACGAGTCCCGACCGGAGCGCTGGGCGCCAGAGCGAGAAATTCGGCGCGATCGCATCGAGCATCCTTGCATCCGCCAGCGCGCGTGCAGCGCGCCGACGCCATGCGACTGTCCAGATCGCAGTACCAGCCAGCACCGCGATCAGCCAGAGCCAGTGGAGTGCAGAGAGGTTGTTGTATTCAAGTTCCATCGATGGGGTTAGTTGAGGGTGCGAAAGCGAGTCGTTGACAGCAGCATTTCGGCGGCGAGCAAGATCAGCACGCCGAGAAGGAGTGCCGGAATTGAGAAGCCTCTGAAGCGAGCAGCCTGCACAGCAAGATCGGCGTAGTGCATGGAATGCCGCTGCTCGGGCTTGGTTTTTTCGAGGGAGTCGATCTGGTCGTAGATCGCTCGGAGGCTTTCCGTGTCGGTGGCCCTGAAGTACTCGCCGCCGGTGCGCGCAGCCATCTCCTTCAGCAGCGCCTCGTCGATTGTGACGGGGACCTGTCGAATAATCTGACGCCCGAATTGATCGGTTCCGACCGGAAACGGTGCCGTGCCCTTCGTGCCGACGCCAATCGTGTAAATCTTGATGCCGTAGGTCGCAGCGAGGTCGGCTGCGACCTTGGGATCAACATCGCCTGCATTATTTTCGCCGTCCGTCAGAAGGATGATCGCAGCACTCTGTATCGGCTGTCTGCCGGAATCGCGCGTGGGGTCATCGCCTTGTTTGACAGGAGCATTCTTCATCGCGTCGCGAAGCCGATCGACTGCAAGTGCAACCGCGTCCCCGATGGCTGTTCCGTCCTCGGTTTGGACGCTCGCCGACTTCAACTTCCGCAGCGCATCGACGACGTAGGCGTGATCAAGCGTGAGAGGCGATAGGCTGTCGGCATATCGAGCGAATGTAATGAGCCCTACGAGGTCGTCGGGTCGCCCGGCCAGTCCTTCGCCGCCTTGGATGAAAGCGCTTCCGACCTGCTTGACGGCTTCGAGTCGATCGGAAGTCTTGCCATTCAGTTCGAAGTCAAGTGCCCGCATCGATCCAGAGCGGTCGACGACGAACTGCAAGGCGGATCCTTCCACGAACATCTTGGTCTGCTGGTTGGCGATCACTGGTCGCGCGAGGCAGAGCGCGAGCAGCGCGATCGCCCCCGCGCGCAGTGCAGGGATCACCCAGCGAATCTTCAATGCGATGGTTGATCCTCCCGCGTGCAAGAGTTGGCGAGACGAATATCCGATTCGCAGGCGGCGCTGAGATGAAACGAAGCGCCATGCCGCGAGCGGTGCCAGCAACAGCAGCGGTAGAAACCAAGGCGAGAGTGTTTGCAGCGTCGTCATGACGCGAGCTCCATCTCTGGCTTCGCAATCTCGACGGTTGCAGCGGTGTCTCGGATGAGGTCATGGGCAGCACCAAGTCCGCGCTCACAGTCGATTGCTGCGGGTCGATGCGCTGCAAACTTCACCATATCTGCAGCGCGCAGGAAGTCCTTGAGGAGATGCCGGTGCTGCGCGCCGAGCATCGGATGATCCTGTGCCGCTTCAAGGAACTCTTTGGTGGTCTGTTCGCGGGCCGCGATACTGAACCGCCGTTCGAGATACTCGCGAACGATCGCAGAGAGGCGAACCCAGAATCCATGCAAATCGCCATGCCCAACAAGGTCGTCCCGTCGGAGGCGCTCAAGTTCCAATTCAGCCCACTCGCCAGCCGTCAGTGGCTGCGCCGATGCGACCCTTGCACGTGATCGCAGGAACCACACGAGTGCGCCCATGCCGATCACTGCCAGAGCCCCAACGACCCACGGCCAGATCGCCCCGACATCGATAGCGACCTCGCCCTTGATGTCTCGGTAGACGCTCGGGTCGAAGTCTGCGCCGAGGAGGCTGACGACTTCGATCGGCGTTGGACCGATCGAAAGCACATGCGCTGTTCCATCCCGTCCCTTCCAGGCCACTTCAATGGGCGGCAGCTCGAGCTCGCCGCTTTCGTAAGTCAACACGCCGAAGGAGAGAACGCACTTTCGATCAGAGCCAGTCCCAAGAGTTTCACGCTTGAGATCCACTACTTCGAATGGACCCATCACCGAACCGAGAGCTGGCACGACATAGGTCGCACCGTTTCGCGGCTCAATCGTGAGCGTCATCGCGATGGCGGTTCCGACCTGTGCGATATCGGTGGGTGCGGTGAGTGTTACAAGCAGGTCGGGCACTTGCTCCTGGGCTTGGATCGGTCGCGCTGCCCGTGGCGCGACTGGCGAGTGCAGTGCCGCCGAGCTTGCGGATTTGGATTGCGGAGCAGTCGAAGGTGAGGGCAAGACCTGCGCGGAACTCGCTGTCGCGCAGCACGCCACGATCGCTGCGACGACGATGAAATGCAGAGTGGAGGTCACCGGCTCCTCCTCGCTTCACGCTTGCGAAAGTAGGCGGTCATTGGTTCTACAAAGTCCACCCCAGTCTCAATGAGCAGAGGCTCGATCTTCAGTCTTCGCAATGCCAGTTCAATCTGAAGCGCGCGAAGTTCAGCCTGCCGCTTGAATTCGGCGCGTACCTTTCGACTCGCCGTGTCCACAATGACGCGTTCGTTGGTCTCGTCATCGGTGAGTTCAACAAAGCCGACATTGGGGAGTTCGCGCTCCATGCGATCGAAAATCGAAACGGGGATCACGTCGTGCCGCCGCTTGGCTATCGCCATGGGGCGTTCCCAGCCGTCATCGAGAAAATCGCTGACGACAAAGACCACCGCGCGGCGCTTCTGAATTCGATTGAGTTCTTCGAGAGCCTCTGCGATGTTGGTTCCCGTTCCCGACGGGGTATGCGCAAGCAGGTCGCGGACGATGCGAAGCACATGGCTGCGCCCCTTGCGCGGCGGGACGAATCGTTCAATTCGATCTGAGAAGAGCAGCAGCCCGACCTTGTCGTTGTTGCGGGTTGCGCTGAATGCGAGCGTGGCTGCGACTTCTGCAACAAGTTCCCGCTTCGACTTCTCGCGCGAACCAAAGGCCAGCGAACCCGAGACATCAATCGCAAGGAAAACGGTCAGTTCCCGTTCCTCTCGAAAGAGTTTCACATGCGGACTGCCGATGCGCGCTGAGACATTCCAGTCGATCGTCCGTACGTCGTCTCCGTCGCTATACGGACGGACTTCTTCGAACTCCATACCGCGACCTTTGAATGCAGAGACATACCTTCCAGCGATCGCCTCCTGGACGATTCGGGATGTCCGAATCTCGATCCGCTTGATCTTCTTGATCATCTCGCTCGTCAACATTGGCGAATTCCCTCGAAGAGTCCCGCTCCTGTCAGATCCACTGCGGCATCACCTTGAAAGCCTCAAGGAACCGGAACATGATCGAGCAGCGTGCGCACGATGTCATCCGAGGTCTTGTCTTCGGCTTCTGCCTCGTAGGAGAGTCCGAGGCGATGGCGAAGCACATTCGCCGCGACATCCTTGACATCTTGCGGGACGACATAGCCGCGTCCGTCAAGAAACGCCTTCGATTTCGCTGCAAGTGTGAGGGCAATCGTGGCTCGGGGCGAACAGCCGTACTGGACTAAACCAGCAATCGGAATCCGGTGCTTGCTCGGATCGCGCGTGCTCAAGATGAGGTCGACGATGTAATCCTTCAGCCGATCGTCGACAAAGATTTGGTCGACGAGGACGCGTGCTGAGAGGATGTCCTGCGGAGTCATCACGGCATCCACGGTGGACTTGGCTTGCGTCGTCGCCATGCGGTCGAGAATCTGCCGCTCTTCTTTGGCCGTTGGGTAACTGACGACGAGTTTCAACATGAAACGATCCACCTGAGCTTCAGGAAGCGGGTAGGTGCCTTCCTGCTCGATCGGGTTTTGCGTTGCGAGCACGAGAAATGGATTCGGCAACGGGAAGGTCTCCTCGCCAATCGTCACCTGTCGCTCTTGCATCGCCTCAAGCAAGGCGGACTGCACCTTCGCTGGGGCGCGGTTGATCTCGTCTGCGAGGATGATGTTCGAAAAAATCGGTCCCTTCTTGACTGTGAACTCGCCGGTATTGGGTCGATAGATCATCGTGCCGATCAAGTCGGCGGGGAGCAGGTCGGGGGTGAACTGGATGCGGCGAAAGCCGGTATTGATCCCCTTGGCGAGGCAACTCACGGCCATCGTCTTGGCGAGTCCCGGAACGCCTTCGATGAGGACATGCCCGTTCATCAAGAGGCTGCAGAGCAACCCTTCGAGGAGCGCATCCTGCCCGACAATCACCCGCTGAATCTGGTCGACGAGATGCCGAAATGGTCGGCTGGCTGCTTCGACCTGACGCTCAAGTTCGACGATGTCCCTCTGGGAGGTACTCATGGTTTGATTCATCCTTGGGGTACGACCTCCCCCAGAATCGGGTTCGGACTGAAATGGAGGATATTCGAAGCGTACGCTCGCCTCCAATGCAGAGACCACTTCGAATCGGATGGATCGGAACCGGCGTCATGGGGCTCCCGATGGTCGGTCATCTCATGACTGCTGGGCATTGTTTGACAGTGCATTCACGAACGAAGTCCCGCGCTGCGCCCTTGCTCGACCGCGGCGCGCAGTGGGCAGCGACTCCTGGAGATGCGGCAGCTGAAATGGATGCGGTGTTTTCCATGGTGTCGCTCCCGACCGATGTGGAGAGCGTTCATCTCGGCCCTGCTGGGACATTGTCGTGCGAGAACCCTCCCCAACTGCTTGTGGACATGACGAGCAGCCGACCAGCGATCGCTCGCGAGATAGCTCGCGCTGCCGAGGCGAGAGGGGTGTACGCACTCGATGCACCAGTGACCGGAGGCGATGTCGGAGCTCGAAATGCAACACTTTCGATTCTCGTCGGCGGCGAAGAGTCCGCATTTCAGCGCGCGATGCCGCTGCTCTCGTTGCTAGGAAAGACGATCATCTTGCAGGGTGGACCCGGCGCAGGGCAACAGGCGAAGGTCGTCAACCAAATCCTGATCGCCGCAAACATGATGGGTGTGTGCGAGGGTTTGCTTTACGCGCGTGAGAGCGGACTTGATCCGGCGAAAGTGCTCGAGTCTGTCACCGTCGGCGCGGCTGGGAGTTGGTCGTTGATGAACCTCGCTCCGCGCATCTTGAAGGGCGATTTCGAACCCGGTTTCTTTATCGAGCACTTCCTCAAGGATCTGCGAATCGCCATCGAAGAGTGCCGCGCGAGCAATCTGGATCTCCCTGCGCTCGCGCTCGCTGAAAGGCTGTATGAGCGGGCACACAGCGCGGGGCATGGGCGCAAGGGCACTCAGGCCCTATATCGCCTGTATGAGGCGGGGTTTCAAACGACGCAGTCCTGAGTCGTGCGCGGCTCGCTGCTGCGAATCATCCGCGGGGTTGCGGTGAGCGGGGGATTCGAGTACGCTCACCGACCCGACTTGGAGCCCAAAATGACTGCAAAGAAAGAACTCATCGCTGGAACGACCGTCACGATTTCTGTCACGAAAGTTCCCGCTCAGCCAAAGCACCGCAAGACCATCGAGAGATTGATGCGGATGCAACCAGCGATTCAACGGACTCTGACTCGAGTTGCAAAGGCACGCACTCGCGCAACACCGTGGAATCAACGCGGTGGCCGCATGTGGGCATCGCGCCTCGCGGCAACGCGCTGCGTTGGAGCAGCCCTCGGCGCAAAGTTCACGCTGAAGGTCACGCCGCAGATCATCCCGGATGTCAAGGCGATTCAGCGATTCGTTGAGATTGCTTGATCACGACGTGTGCCTCGGCGAGCGGGGTTGAACCTCACTGGGCGGGAGCGCATCGCTGGGTGTCAACTTGTCCCGATAGCCTGACGAATTGGTAGCACGAGGTGGGGGATGACTCTTTGCTGCGCAAGTCGCTCCGCGTGGCCGCAAAGTGTCGCAAAAATCGTGGGGAGCTCTTCGAGGTTGGTGAGTGGTCCGTTTCGACGAACGGTCAGATAGACACTAATCGGGTCTGGCGAGTTAGCTCCGGATGGAGATGACCCTTGCGGTCTCGTCTTGACCTCGAATGATGCCTGCAATTCTCGTCCTGGCGTCAGCGCGATTCCGACAAAGGGCTGGACATCGATCGGTTCGTCTTGCTCCCAGTCGAGCAGCGATCCAAGGGGGCTGTTTGCGAGGAGCGCCTCGTAGACAACCCCATCCCGCTGGGATGCGGTCTCGATGTCGAATCCAAAGATCAGTTCGATGTGGTCAATGTCCAGTGCGCTCATCGACAGAAACCAAGGCGCGGTCTCGAGGAGTGTCCGATGCAGTTTGTACGCCTCATCTGTCGAGCCTGGGTTGACATGCCCGCTTCGAATCGAGGTTTGCCGAAGTGCGACCCAAAGAAAGTCTCGCTCCTCCGTCGAGGATTCCAGCGCGATCTCTCCGTCTGTCCTGCGAACCCGAGTCAACCTCGGAAAGTGTTTTCGAAGTCTGTCAAAGAGTTCAAGCGTGGGCTCCCGTGACTCGGGGAGATCCATCTTGAGTGCGATTTTCTGATTGATACAGAAGTCGCTGCAGAGTGACCGAAACGCCGACATGGCGCACAGCCTAGGGGAGCGCGCACGGGGGTATCACTTACCGACCAGTAATCCACGAAAGGACCGTTTGCCACTCTGCGAGGCTCGTAACGGCCAAGTCTGGACGATGGGATTCGAGCTCGGCCATCGGATGTTGACCCGTTGCGACTGCGATCGAGAGGCACCCGTTGAAGCGAGCGCAATCAATGTCGAGTGGGGTGTCGCCAATGACGATGACTTGAGTTGGATCAAGAGAGTGCCCGGAGGCTCGGCGATGGCGATCGATTGCCACCCGTGGAAGATCCCGGCGATGTTCACCATCGTCCGCCCAAGCATTGAATTCAAAATGCTCGAGCGCGAAGCCTGCCTGCCTTAACTTCATCCTCCCCGTGTGCTCGTAGTTTCCCGTGAGCAATCCAACGCCGCAGCGACCGTGTGCGGCGACCGCCTCAACAAGTTCGCGCGCGCCAACGAGCGCATTCGAGCGAGAGCTCGATTCGAAGCCTCGTTGAAGGTGTTCGCCATAGGAATGTCGAAAGCGATCGTGATGCGCCAAACTGGGATCGACCCCCGCGCGGGTCATGAGCTCACGCCAAATCAGCCGGTCGAGTCGCCCTGAGATCGAGATTCCCTCAAACGAAAACGTGTGCGTCGGATGCAACTCACTTGCTGCTGCGAGCATCGCCGACATTCCAGCGCCCTCGGTGCGAAGGAGTGTTCCGTCGATATCGAAGAGTACGAGCATTCTGCAGCGACTGTCGCGTTAAGCAGGTGTGCACACAGCAGCGACCACCTTGGCTGCCGCGTCGCTCAAGTCAGTGGCAATCTGCATGGTCGGAATGGCCGCGCGCGCTGCAGCAAGAATGCTGCGGGCCTCTTCGACATTTGTGCCTTCAAGCCGTACGACGAGAGGTACGTTGAATCCGATCGTCTTCGCCGCGCCGACGATTGCGCGGGCAATCCGATCGCACTGCATGATTCCGCCAAAAATGTTGACAAGAACGCCCTGGACCCTGCCGTCGCTGAGGATGATCCGAAACGCCTCTGTCACTGCCTCTTCTGTAGCACTTCCGCCGACGTCAAGGAAGTTTGCCGGCTCGCCGCCGTGCAACTTGATGATGTCCATCGTGCTCATGGCCAGCCCCGCGCCATTGACGAGGCAGCCGATGTTGCCATCGAGTGCAACGTACGAGAGCCCAAATGCCTGCGCCCGAACTTCGGCTGGGTTCTCCTCTGTCGGATCGTGCATTGCCTCGATCTTTGGATGGCGAAAGAGCGCGTTGTCATCAAAG
>CAYHHO010000026.1:0-29079 GCA_964356445.1 uncultured Singulisphaera sp.
GGGCGCCTTCAGCGCCGGCGCCGGCCATCACGCCAAGCGCGGAGACCGTCAGGGCACACGCGCCAAGGAATGAGACCGCAGAGAGCGTTTCACGCAGCCATGAAAAACATGAGAAGCCAGAGAAGCGCGAGGCTTTGAGAGTTGGCTTGCTCGACTGATTCACGAAGGTGTTGTTGCAATTCTTCATTGTGTATTTCTTTCCTTGAATTCGAATCAGTAGACGATCGAAGCCGAGAACCAAAACTGCGTACTTCCGCTATTCACACCAAGCTCTTCGATGGTCGTCAGCGCCCATCCCCAGTCAACCCCGATTGCGATGTTCTCGAGAATCGTGAGATCGAGTCCGACACCCGCACTGCACATCGGCGTGTTGGTCTCGAATGCGAATGCGTCATTGTTGGAGACCGATCCACCGTCAAAGAATCCGCTCAGCACAAGATCCCAGTCGGGACCCGCGCCGGTACCGCTATCAGGTGCCCAGCGGAAGGGGCGATTCATCCACGGTCCATTCTCGCCACTCGGCGCCTTCGCGTTGAACATGCGCGGAAGATGCAGGCGGTACTCAACGGTTCCGACGAAAGCGTTGTCGCCAGCGTCGATCGACATCTCGTATCCACGAACCGTGTAGAGACCTCCCATCGTGAACTGCGAGAGCGGCGTCAACCGGTAATCGAATGCGTATTGCCCGCGGATAGAACCGAAGATCTCGTGTACGAGAGTCTTGTTGAGCGCCGTTGTTCCCCAAGACGCATCCAAGTATGGGTCGAGATAGAACGAGCCATAGAGCGATGCGTTGATTGTTGTCCAGTTCGTCGACGTATTCGCGCGACCGAGGTCGTCGAGTTCCTGCTGTGTGGCACCGGTGCTCGTGTACATCGCTCCAACGCTGCCCTGAAGCGCCCAGGTGTCGCCGACCGCAAGCGCGTCAACGGTTCCAGATCCCGTGAAGAAGTTTGCACTGCCGTCTTGGAAGAGCGCGCCACCAGTAACTCCCTGAGTACGCGAGTTCCACGCACGAGCTGCAGCGTCGAGGTCCAAGAAGAAGTTGCCCTTCTGGAAGAAGGTCCAGATCAGGTCGCCCTGAACGCTCCAAGAACTTCCGTTGAAGTCCTCGGATGCAAGACCGACGTTGGATGAGTTGTACTGAGACCAGAGTCCGGTGAAGCGCCAGCGGAGATCTTCCAACTTGCCGACGCGTGCGTCGTAGTAGCCGTTGACGGAGTACGTGTCGTCGAACGACGAAGTCTGGTACTCGATCGTGAGGATGTCATCGTTGTTGGAGAGTTGCGTCGCGAGGATGCCAATGCGCTCCTGCCAGAGGTTGGTCTCTTCGGTGCCTGTGTTTGAGACCGAGAAGTACACGTCGAACACGTTCTTCTCTTGCACGTAGTAATCCAGCACAACCTGTGCTGACGAGGGCTCGGTCGTGATGGCCGCACTGACGGAACGACCTGGGAAACGACTCAGCGAATAGAGGTAATCCTCGAGAACTTCCTTTTCGAGCAGGTCTCCAGGCTGAATCGGAGAGCCCTTCTTGATCATTCCGTGCTTGTTGTCGTCGACAACCTGGGCGCCTTCATCGGCGCGCACACCGGATCCAACTGTGCGAACACTGCCGACCTGCGCGACCACGAGTTTGACCTTGTTGATCCCCTGCGCACTTGTCGCAGGGTCGATGAGGCAAGCCACGCCGCCGATACCCGCAGCGTTGACTTTGGCGATCAACGCGTTCTGGATCGCAACGCGAGCGGAGTCGGTGAGAGAGCCGCTTGTCTTGGAAAGTGCTGACAGGGAAAGTGTTACTTTCGTGCCGCCAAGTGCTGGATTTCCCGAGTATGAAGCGCCATCCGCCGTGTCGGTTTTGTAAAGAGTGACCTCAGTTTGAATCAGCGTGTCGACGTCAGTCATGCGAGGGTGATTCGCTGGCTGCATTTCGAAACTGAACAGCGTTGACTGCGAAAAACGAGCCTCGCTGGCCCACGATGTTGCTGCTGCCTTGGGGCTCGCGGGCGCTGAAGCGCTCGAAGGATCGGGCTGAATGGTGCGCCCTGGCTTGCGTGAGTCTGGAACGAGAGGCGCTGATCCGGGCGCCGCGTTCTGTGCAAGCGCACCTACGGATATCGAAACAGCCAAAAGAGTGCCCGCGATTGTTGAAAAAAGCGAATTCCTTACAAGCACGGATGCGGATCGGTCGATTTCTAGTTTCATGATTTGGTGCCTCTCATCCTTGGGCTTCGTTCCGACGGAGCGCGGACGGTATGGGGGGGGCGGGAAAGTGTCAAATTTGAAGAATTTTCCACCTTGCATTCGTGGTTGGTGGTTGGTCCGATAAGTTCGAGTCGATATGGAACATGACTCCGCAAGCAGATCGACAGACGCGAACCATCGCAGCCGACTGCTGACAGGCGCAAACATCGCGATCACGGTCGCCGCGCTTGGCTACTTCGTTGACGTCTTCGACCTGATTCTCTTCAATGTCGTGCGCTGGCAAAGCCTTACGGACCTTGGGCTCACGCTTGAAGAGGCGACGGGAACCGGTGTGTGGCTGCTCAATCTTCAACTGATTGGGATGATGGTGGGCGGCCTGCTCTGGGGCGTGCTTGGGGACTACCGAGGGCGGCTCAGTGTCCTTTTCGGGTCGATCATTCTTTATTCGGTAGCGAACATTTTGAATGCAGGTGTCGGAGTCGCCAGCGGCCCACTCTCGTTCATGGGTGGACTTGATCCGATTCCAACGTACGGCGTGCTTCGATTTGCGGCTGGAGTCGGACTTGCAGGAGAACTTGGCGCGGGCGTGACGCTCGTTGCAGAAATCGCATCGCGCGGTCGGCGTGGCGTTGCAATCACAGTGATCGGCGCGGTCGGCGTCATTGGAGCAGTCGCCGCCGGAGTGGTGAGTGAATATGCAGGATGGCGCCTCTCGTACGCCATCGGCGGCGTGATGGGGCTTTGCCTTCTGGCACTTCGCTTCGCAGTCGCGGAGAGTGGACTCTTCGCGGCACTGAAGCACGGCGATGGGAGCGTTTCGCGTGGAATCGTGCCGATTGTCAGGTCGTGGAGTCTGTTGAGTCGCCTCCTTCGTGTCGTGCTGATCGGCATGCCGATCTGGTTCACGCTCGCTGTGTTGGTCGGGCTCGCTCCGATGATTGCGGGGGCGATGGGCGTAGATCCCAAACCATCTCCAGGACATCTTGTTGCGCTCTACTACAGCGGCGCGATTTTCGGCGACCTCGCGAGTGGGCTGCTCTCGCAGTTTCTTCGCTCGAGGAAAAAAGCGATTGGGGTTTTTCTCACTGGAACTGCGCTGGGATGCGCGCTCGTCATGTTGCTGGGTCCAAGAGGAGCTTGGTGGTATGGCGCTGCGACGGTTGTCATGGGATTCTTCAGCGGTTTCTGGATCGTCGTCATCACAACAGCATGCGAGTCATTTGGAACGAATGCGCGCGCAACGGTCACGACGATGGTCCCCAACTTGATTCGAGTGAGCGCCGTGCCCGTCACGATCCTCTACATGTGGATGACAGAGTCGGCGGGTGCAGTGTCGGCGGTCTGGATCATCGGCGGAGCATGCTTCGCGATCTCTGCGGTCGCGCTCATTGGACTGCGCGAAACTTTCGGCCGCGACCTCGACTTCGTTGAAGGCTGACCTGAATCTTCAAGGCTGGGCGACACGCTTGGCTGCGATGAGAGCGTCGATGCGCTCAAGCCGCTTGCGGTGTTGATCGCGAGAGGGCTCGATCAACGTCAGCGCATAGATGTGCGTTCGCGCGGCGTCGAGTTCGCCAGCCTCGATCGCGCACGCACCTGCGAGTTCGCGCGTCGCCGCGCTGTAGGGATCAATTCGAGTTGCACGCTCGGCAGCGATGAGCGCTGCCTTCGGATTCTTGAGCGCGCGGTCGATGCGCGCGACTTCCAAGGCGAAGGATGTATCCGCGTCTGCCCGCGCGTCCAAGAAGGCTAGATGCGGTCGTGCTGCGGCTGAATCTCCCTTGGCGAGCGCACGAACCGCGAGCTTTTGGTGCGGCCACGGATCAAGCGGACGGCTCGCCGAGTATCGCTCGAGCAATGCTGCCGTCGTGTCATCGATGCCCTCCACAGGCGCAGCGGCCGCGCCCGCGCCCGCCATGGCGACCGCTCGGTGCGCTGCAATTTCGAGGACATCCGGATGCGTTGGATGAGCCGCGAGCAATTCGGCGATTGCTGCATCGCTGAGCGGAGGTCGATCGTCGCCGCCCGCCTCTCCCGCGTCTCCAACCCCTTCGAGCAATGAGTCGATCGGAGGCTCGGCGTTCAACCCCCACGACTTGACCTGTGACGCGGCCCACACCTTGAAATCTGCCAAGAACTGTTCTTGCGTGATCCCGAGCACCGCCGGAAATGCTTTCGCCTCTGTCTCTCCGCGGGCATATCGATCGAGCAACTGAAGGATCACTCCTTTGCCATACGACTCGCGCATGAACTGGATCATCCAGTGCCCCTGCGCATATGCGAGCGCACGGTCATTCACGCGCTTGGGCCGCACGAATGCCCACTTGATTCCGTTTGCTCCGTCGAGATCGAAGAGTTGGTCCGACTCAAGCGCATTGGCGAGGAGGAGGTAGGTGTTCCAGTCGCGCGCCCTGTGCTCCATGCCGACTGCTGCTGCCTCTGTGAACCAGTGCGGTATGCGATTGCTTGTGCGGTCAAGCGTCACGGTGTGCACGAATTCGTGGCGAAGCGTGTCGAGCCAGTCGAACCTTCCGAGCGACTTGCTCGCGCCACCTTCGCGTGGAGGCTCGAGGGCGATCACTGGACCAGTGCTCGCAGCGACAGTGTGAACCTGCGGCATGCCGGTAATGCGCACAGCGAATCGCTTGTGATCAGGCGCCAACTCGATGGTCGTGATCCCCTTCGGTTCATGACCGAGGTCCTGACAGACTTCGCTGTACATCGCTTCCAATTGAGCCGGCATGGTTGAAGCAAGGATTTCGTCGATGCCCGCCTGACAGCGCACGCGAAAGTGTTCGCTCGAAAAAACTTTCCATCCTGCCATTTCTTCCAGCAACTTCTTGCTGAAGTCGACGCGCTTGTCGTAGGGATCGAGTCGCGCAGCAACGGTCAAAGCTGCGAGCGCGGCTTCATCGTGGCCCGCCTGCATCTCAAGCAATCCAAGTTCATTTCGAGGCACGCTCCAGTTTGGCTCGCGCCGCGCAGACTCTGCCAAGAGATCCGCTGCGTCGGCATATTGACGCGCGAGCGCGAGAAAGCGGCCGACCTGCCACGCTGCGCGTCCACTTCCTGGCGCGAGGGCATCTGCCTGCGCAAGAGACGCGCGCATGGCTTCGAAGTCGTACTGCAGTGCGTGCGCAGATGCTTCCAACGAAATCGCTGCGAGCAGATGCGGGAGCGCGATGCGAACCGGCGCGAGCGCAGCAAGCGCGTCGTCGGCGCTGAAGCGAAGGCACGCGCTCTCGGCGCGCAGAAGTGCCGCTGGAGCACAGACAATTGTGTCGTCGACTGTCGCCGCAGCCTCAGAGGTTTTCTGAGCGACGACTTCGGCCGCGTCGAACTCGAATCCCATCAAGGCGACCTGCCCAAGCAAGTGCCATGCTTCTGCCGCGCGCGGATTCAGTGCGAGGGCTTCCCGAAGCAGCGGAACAGCCTCTTCGCCATTGTGCTTCTCGAGAAGGAACTTCGCCTCGACGACTCGGACGTGCCAATCCAGTCGATCCAACTCTCGGGCATCCGCGAGCATATTGATGATTGCTTCACACGCGGCAGCATCCGCCTCTCGGACGTGTGTGAGCACGATCATCGCCTCAGCGACTGCAACCAAGTCTTCGGCAGAAGTCACTTTGCCGTCTGCAAGATCACGCACGCATTCCGCCGCAGCAATCGCGGCCTCGTCGAGTCGACCAAGCCCTTCCAAACACGCCACACGCAGCGATGACGCGCGTGCGCCTGGTAAGTCGGTCAAGACTCGAATCGCCTCGTCGAATCGACCCTGCTTCGTGAGTGCTTCTGCGGCGAGGAGCGCTGAAACGCCATCGGGCAACTGCGCAGTCGTGGTGACTGCACTGGGAATGCCAGCGTCGATTGCGGCACGCGCGCGGCGAGCAGGGTCGGCGAGATCTTCGGCAGTCCACTGACCGTGGCGAATGCGCGCATCTGCCCGTTCGGAATCGCTGCGCCACGGAGCGTCGATCGATGCCTGTGCCGCAGGCGAAAGCTGCACCGATTCAGGGACTGCTGATCTCTGCGGGATCGGCGCTCGCGCGCTGGCGATGTTGGCGAGTGCGCCGAGCGCGATGCACACACATGTGAGCCGTACGCGGATCATTGAAGTGGTCGCGTGTCGACTTTCCATCCCTCAGTGGATGGCGCCGAGAGCAGCGCGCGCGCCGCGTCGTCGAGCCCCTCATTGAGACGAGCGTTTTTCAATAGCACCAACGTGCGATCTCCATTGACGGATTCCACTTCGACGCCGCGCGGCATCATGGATGGCGCTTGGAGAAGAATGGTCATCGCTGCGGTGTCACGCGCGATTGCTGTGCCCGTTCGTGGAACAAGCCGGAGTGCGATGATCGATGGATCGTCGGCGGCAATGGATCGAAAGAAGGTCGCGGTCGGTCGAGGCGCGAATTCGACGGTGAACTCGCGAAGCACGTCACGCTTGGGCTGACCGAGTGGAACCGGAAATGGTCCTTCCCCGATTCGAAGCGGATCGAAGGCTTCGCCTGCGCGGGCGAGTTGCCGGCGAATGAGTTGCTTCTTCGCTGGGTCCAATTCCAACAGCCAACCCTCGCGAAAAAGAAATCGGCGCGAATCCGTCGAGCCGCGTCCAGTGCTGTCGATGAACTCGTCCATGGCAATTCCAACTTGGCGTTCCGCGCCACAAGGACCGACCACCACGACCCGCCCGCGGCGCACTTCGCGCTCTTGCGTCAGCGACTCAATCTTTTCCACGATTGCGGTCGCGGTGAAATCCTTCATCGTGGCACCTTGCAACTCCATTGCGTCGAGCACGGCGTCGATGGATCGGTTGGTGGTTGTCGTGGCTGGCGCTGATGCTGAAGTGGGACTTGCCTCGGACGCTGGATCGGGAGTTGCTGGCGGAGTGAGAGTTGGAACTGGATCGGGAGTTGCTGGCGGGGCCTCCTGTGGCGCCGACTGGTGCGTCGGCTGCGTTCGAGGCGGCGCGGACTCTTGGTTGAGCGGCGCGGCTTGGCAGCCACAGATGTGGCACCCACATATATATAGAAGGATCAGTGTGCCCATTTGGATGCTCCGCGCCATGGGTTCATGGAATGGGGACTTGTTCCACGATCTCGAGGCCAAATCCGTGAATCCCTGGCATGGCTTTGGGATGATCGCTCATGACGCGCAGCCGCCGCAAGCCCAAATCACGCAAGACTTGGCCACCGATACCGAATTCTCTCTGGTCCATCGGCTGTGCACGCGCACCTACACCTGCAGGTCGGGTGAGGTCGGGTGAGTTCACGTCATCAGCGGCGCTCCGCTGCACTTGATGAATCAACTCTGCGAGATCGCTCCCGCCACCCTCCGTTCGCAAGTACACGAGCGCACCCTTGCCCGCGCTGCGGATCGCCCGCAGCGATGCGCGAATCGTCTCCTGCCCAGATCGATCCGAACCACCGCGCGTCGCGCCAAAGATGTCTGCGAGGATGTCACGTCGGTGCATGCGAACAAGAACCGCGTCAGCGTGTTCGATGGTGTGTCCCGCAGAATCTCGATCGCCCACTCCCCCGAGGCAGAGCGCGAGGTGCAACTGCGGATCGAGCGAACTGCGCCACGCGAAGAGCGTGAAGGGTCCCTCGGCAGTCTCGACGACGCTGCCACTCGTGGGTTCGATCCGCCGCACGAGAGTCTCGCCGCGCAGTCGATGCTCGATGATCTGTTCGACGGAGCAGATCTTGATCGCATGCTTCTGACAAAGCACTTGCAGATCGTCCAAGCGCGCCATCTCGCCGTCCTCGCGCACGACCTCGATGATGCACGCCGCGGGGCGAAGTCCAGCGAGTTTGCAAAGGTCGACGGATCCTTCCGTTTGCCCCGTTCGCACCAGCACGCCGCCCTCGCGAGCGCGAAGTGGATTGATGTGTCCTGGCCGCACGAAATCGTCGGGGCGTGAATCTGGATTGGCGATCAGGCGAATCGTCGCGGCGCGGTCGCGCGCGCTGATCCCCGTGCCGACGCCGTGGCGAGGATGCCCATCGACAGAAACTGTGAATGCCGTGCCACGAAGGCTGGAATTCACTCCCGCCTGCGGCGAGAGCATCAGGCGTTCGCAGGTCGCATCATCGACCGCAACACACAGATAGCCGCCGGCGATGCGGTTGAGGAAGTTGACCGACTCGGGGGTGATGAACTGCGCTGCACAGACGAGATCGCCTTCATTCTCCCGCTGTTCATCATCCACGAGCACGATCATGCGACCCGCGCGCAGTTCGTCAAGTATCTCTGGGATAGGGGAGAAGGTGGTCACGGGCGGTTCACTTTATCCTCCCCCGCATGACGAGTGTGCGCAAGAGATCGACTTCCTCCCACGACCGAAAACCAACCGACCAAACGGCGCGGCTCTTGCAGCGCGACGAACTCTGGCTCCTCGAGTTGACAAGCACGCCGACGGCAGCGGGACATGAGGAGCGCGTCATGGCCTGGATCGATGCGTGGCTTGCGCCGCGGCGATCTCGACTCGACATCCGCCGCGATGACGCGGGCAATTACTTGATCCAGCGGCGCGATCGATCGCGCAAGGCGCGTCCCATTCTGATCACGGCTCATCTCGACCATCCGGCGTTTGTGGTTGTGTCGCCGCCGCCCCGCACGGCGACGACGACGAAGCAACGCGCGCTGACTTTGGAGTTTCGCGGAGGCGTTCACGATCCATACTTCGTCGGCGCGAAGATCGAAGTCATCGACTATGCGGGATCACGCCTTCCCGCAACGATTGTTTCTCTTGACACCGCTGCCGTGACGAAGCGCAATTCGTACATACAAGTCTGCGCGCTGCTCGACCGAGGGGTCGATGCGCGCACAATCGCGCGAGGCGACATCGCGCGCTGGGCGCTTCCTGCGCCTCGGATCGCGATGCGCTCGATCGCACAGCAAAAGTCCATTGGGATCACGAGCGAAGTGCGCGTCATCGAGACCCATGCGTGCGACGACCTCGCTGCTGTCGCCGCAGCCTGCGCGGCATTCGATCGACTGCTCGCCAGCAAGGCAGCAGCGAACTGCGGCTTGCTCTTCACGGTCGCCGAAGAAGTTGGGTTCATCGGCGCGATTCATGCTGCGCGCAACAAGTTCATTCCCAGCGGATCGCGCCTGTTGTGTCTGGAGAATTCACGCAGTTTCCCCCACGACTCCCCGATTGGCGCTGGCGCAATCTTGCGCGTCGGAGACCGCATGAGCGTGTTCAGCCCGACACTGACAAACGAGATTTCAGCGCTGATGACTGCGCATGCGAAGGCGGAACGCGCGACGGCGAAGAATCCCTTTCGCTGGCAGCGCAAATTGATGGCGGGAGGCGCGTGCGAAGCGACCGCGTTCGCGGCGTACGGATTCGAATCCACCTGTTTGTGCCTGCCACTGGGCAACTACCACAACATGGCTGATATCGATGGCGTTCTCGCAGGATCAGCCAAGGCTCGGATTGGCTGCGAGTTTGTGGCGCTCGATGACTTTCACTCGCTGATCGAGATGATTGAAGTTTCTGTGCGAGGACTGGCCGGACGAGGCAATGCGAAATCGACTCGACCTCCCAACCACTCGGTCATGGAGTTTCTGTACAAGCGCTCGTCGGCGGTGCTCGGCGGATAAATCCCTACGATCGTCATTTCATGTCGCAGCAGGGCAAGACTCCATCGAAGATTTCTGAGAGCCCCCACACGGCAGCGTGCGGGGAGACCTTTGCCGAGCAAGTGGGCGCAGGATTTCGGGAAGCGCTGATCGCTACGTTTGGCAGCAGTGCGGCGAATGTCGATCCCGCAATCAAAGTCGCCGCCAATGCGAAGTTCGGCGACTTCCAGGCCAACTTCGCGATGGGGTTGGCGAAGTCTCTCGGAAAGAATCCACGCGAAGTCGCGCAGGCCGTTTTGGATCACGCGCCGCAATCACTTCGAGATCTCTGCGAGAACCTTGAAATCGCTGGGCCTGGATTCGTGAATGTGCGCCTTCGCCCGCAAGCGATCGCATGTGCGCTCACGGCGTCGGACACGCCATCGCTTGGCGTGTCCGACGCCCACGGCACGCACTGCATCGCAGTCGACTTGTGCGGAGTGAATGTTGCAAAGCAGATGCACGTGGGTCACCTTCGGGCGACGATCATCGGCGACACGATCGCGCGGCTGTACGAGCGTCTTGGATGGAAGGTCCACCGACAGAACCATCTCGGTGACTGGGGTCTTCCGATCGCCATGACGCTTGCTGCACTGCGGCGCGCGAAGGTGGATCTGAACCGTGTCACGCTCGATGACCTCAATTCGGCTTACCGCAGTGCGCAGGCACAGGGGCGCGACGACGAAGCCGGGCTCGCAGCAGCGCGTTCAACGTGCGCGGGGCCGCATCGAATCGCTGAACTCGAAGCGCAACACGAAGGGGCATCCGCTGCACTCGCCGATGCCCACGACACGCTGCGCAAATTGCAATCGGGACAACCCGAGATCGTCGCGGACTGGCAGAAACTGATTGAGGTCACGATGCGTGAGGTGTACGAAACCGCGCGCACGCTTGGCGTCGACTTGAAGCCAGAGCACAACCGAGGCGAGAGTTTCTTTCGAGATCGGTTGGCGGCGACGGTCGATGCTTTCGTCGATGCGAAAATCGCGACGCGCGACGCTGGTGCACTCATCGTGCGATTCGCCGATCGCGAGCGCCCGATGCTCATCCAGAAGTCAGATGGCACATCGCTTTACGGAACGACCGATCTCGCTGCGGCGAGGTATCGCATCCAGGATCTCGGCGCTGAACGCGTTGTCTACTGCGTTGATGCGCGGCAGCGGGACCACTTTCGAGATGTCTTCGATGCGGTCCGACTGATCGGGTGGACGAAGCTGCCTGGTGGCGGCGATGCGACGCTCGTGCATGTTCCATTTGGCGCGGTGTTGGGAGCGGACAAACGGCCTCTCAAGACGCGAAGCGGCGAGAACTTCACATTGAAGGCGCTCCTGGATGAAGCGATTGCTCGTGGCTGCCGTGAGGTTCGCGCGCGCGCTGCGGTGGCTGAGTCTCCCACTTCGGGAATGTCTCCGCAAGAACTCGACAGGACTGGAGAGGCGGTCGGGATCGCCGCGATCAAGTACGCCGATCTTTCCAGTGATGTCGCGCGCGACTATGTGTTCGACCTCGATCGCATGGTGTCGTTTGAAGGCGACACTGGTCCTTACGCTCAGTACGCGCATGCGCGGATTGCCGGGATTCTGGCCAAGAGCGGCGGGCACGATGCCGCGAGCCTGATCACCATTGGCACACCTGAAGAGCGCGCGTTGGCACTCAATCTGCTGCGGTACCCCGCCGCCGTCGCGGACGCTGCGGAGCAACTTGCGCCAAACCGACTTGCCGCATTCATCTATGAACTTGCGACGACGTTCAACGCGTTCTACCAGTCCTGCCCCGTGCTTCGTGGCGTCGATGATGCAACGCGCGGCTCTCGACTTCGCATGTGCGATCTCACCCGGCGCACTCTCGCCGACGCGCTCGCGATCATGGCGATCCAAGCTCCCAACCGCATGTGACAAGGAGACCGCAATGACGAAGGTCCACAAGAATCTCCATCTCGTCGACCACCCGCTGATCCAGCACAAGTTGTCGTACATCCGGGACCGCAACACGAATTCGCGGGATTTTCGCAGGCTTCTCTCGGAGATCGCAGCCCTGATGACCTATGAGGTTTGCCGAGAATTCGCGACAGTCGTTGATCATGTCGATACTCCACTCGAGCGGACTGCAGTGCGCCGGGTTGTCGCGCCGATCACGATTGTTCCGGTCCTGCGAGCGGGGCTCGGCATGACGCGCGGAGTTCTTGACCTCTTGCCGGAAGCCAGGATCGGGCACATCGGCGTGCGCCGCGACGAATCGACAGCGCTTCCTGTGGGTTACTACACAAAGTTGCCACACGACATTTCGGCTGGACCAGTGATCCTCGTCGATCCAATGCTCGCAACCGGAGGATCGACTGCATATGCATTGACGATCCTCCGTGAAGTTGGATGCAGTGACCCCTCGTGGCTGCTCCGGAGGGTGTGGATCGATTGGAACGTGATCACCCGACAGTCCCGATTTACGCCGCCGCACTCGACCGCGAACTCGACAGCAACAAGTACATCCGCCCGGGCCTCGGCGACGCAGGCGACCGCTGCTACGGAACGAACTAGTTCTGTGCTGCGCGACCGCGCTGTCGATCACGCATCTTTTTGCCACGGAGTGTCCGCGACACCGCTCGCGCTGTTCGCGCGGCGAGCCATCGCAAAGAGCAGATCGCTGAGGCGATTCAAGAACTTGATCGGCGCGTTCCCAACAGAATCGGCTTCGTTGAACGCCACAAGCAGTCGCTCCGCGCGTCGGCAGATCGTTCGCGCGACATGAAGTTGCGCCGCGAGAGCCGTTCCACCTGGAAGAATGAATGCGCGGATCGGTTCGTTGGCGCCATCGACCTCGTCGATGAACCGCTCGCACTCTTCGACATGCCGCTCGCCGATACGCGCGATGCGCGAGAGCGCCGTCGAATCCACCGGCGTTGCAAGGTCGGCGCCGAGATCGAAGAGCCGCGACTGGAGCCCAACAAGTAGTTCACGCAGTCGCGTTTCAGTCGGGCACTGGTCGCTGCACGATGCCACGCAGATTCCGAGCCAACTATTGAGTTCGTCGACGGTGCCGAATGCTTCGATTCGCGGGTGATGCTTCATGACTCGACCGCCACCGTGGAGTCCAGTCGTGCCATCGTCACCTGTGCGCGTGTAGAGCTTCATGATTGGGTCTCTTTCGGGTGGTGAAGCACCGCATCGCAGACGACTGTGCGAACCCCTGCGGAATCCGCGACCGAAGATACGAAGCCTGCGCGAAGAGCGCCTGCGCTCCACTGACCATCGGGAGTCAGCGCGATGAGCGCGACTTGCTGATCTGCGGTTGGCTTGCACTGATGCTCGATTCGCTGCAGCACTTCTCGGATCGCTTGCGCGGGAGTCGCTCCGCGCCGCATGCACTCGACAGCGAGGAACGATCCGCAGACTCCCATGACGAGTTCGCCGTTCCCGGTCGCCACTGCCCCGCCGAACTCTGGATCTATATAGAGGCCGTGTCCTGGAATCGGCGAGTCACCGACTCGTCCGGGAATTTTGAAGGGCATCCCACTCGTTGAGCAAGCCCCTGCCATCACGCCGCGAGTGTCGATAGCGAGCACGCCGATCGTGTCGTGTGGAACATGGATCTCCCCTTCTGCCAGGTAGAGTTTGCCTGAATCGATTCCTCGATCCTCGTGATTCGCTAGCGAACCGCCGCCCTTCCAGCGCTGCCACGCAGCCAGCGCGTCGTCCGATAACAACTTACGACTTTCCATTCCATTCGCCGCAGCGAATGCGTCGGCACCGGCTCCAGCCAGCATGACATGGTTGGTTCGCTCCATCACCATTCGGGCAAGATCTGCCACATGGAGATGCTCCGCAACCGCACAAACGGCGCCGCATTTTGATGGAGAAAGCATCACGCACGCATCGAGTGTCACCCGCCCCGTTGCATCAGGAAGCCCGCCAAAACCAACCGAATCCACTTCCGAACAGGCCTCTGCTACACGCGCCGCGGTGCAGACAGCATCGAGTGAAGCACCGCCGTTTTCGAGCGCACTCCACGCCTCGCGGCTTCCAACCGCCGAAAAACTCCAAGTGCCGAGGATGAGTGGATTTGACGTTTTTTTCATTGGCTGGTCTGCGACGCGAAGAGATGAATTTGGGACACTTGCCGCCGAAAACTTTGAAAATTCCGCAATTGGCAGGATACAGGGGGCGCACCACTCCGTAGGATTTCCAAGTCCGATCGAGATTCGACTTGGGAGTGTCGGCTGTGAGATCCTCCCGTTCAGTTTCAGTTCATCCACGACCTGTTAGGTTCGCAAACCCAACCTTTGAAGGATTCCTTTCCCATGAAAAATGTGTCAGCACTAACCCGACGCGCATTCACGATCATTGAGTTGCTTGTCGTGGTATCGATCATCTCGCTTCTGATCTCCATCCTCCTCCCGGCCGTTGCGAAGGCGCGAGATGCAGCGTTGATCAATCAGTCAAGTTCGAACAGCACTGCCATCACGAAAGCTGGCTTTATTTATGCTGCGGACTTTACCGACCGCCATTTCACTGCGATGCCTGATGACGCGGGAGCGGCCGTGGCTGCTAGTTACGCTCAACAATGCGCTACTTACGTCGCGTCTATCGCTTGCCCATCTCAGCAATTGCTTGGCTTTGACACGAACGGTGGATTGTGGGGGTATTGGGTCGCTGGTGCTCTCTGCCCACAAGCAGTTGGAGGGTGTTACAACTGGCCCGTGCTGGTTCCCTATACCTTTGTCGCTCCAAACTCCGGTGGAACTGGAAACACAACGAATCCATACGACAACTCATTCGGTGCTTACAGAGTGACGAATACGAAGTCGTACAACCAGTACATGAATGGTCGCTACTACGACAGAGCCTACTGGGCCCCGAAAGACAAGATTGGCAACTTGGCCTGCGACTACGGAATGCAAAACGAAGCCGAGTACACCCCAAATCCAACCGACCCGCAGTCAATTTCGTTCCCAACCTATATTTTCAGCCCTGCCAATATGTTCGCGCCAAATGTCTTGGATTCGAAACCGGCCTCCCAAGGCGGTTACGCCGAAAAGGCGGGGAAGCCGCTCGAATGCGGCATCGGTGCGTTCCGCGCGCCAACGCTTGGTATGGCGGTCTACCCAGAACTGAAGACATACATCTGCGAGATGCTGTGGCTTCAAAAGCCTCCCGCTTCCCCGCTCAACAACAACTTTGCGAGCCCTCGCTGCTGGGTGTTCAATGAAGGCTACAACTCAACTCCCGTGGTTTCGTTCATCGACGGGCACACCCAATCGGTTGGTATGAACCAAGTGATCAATGATGACAAGACCTTGTCTGTTCAGAATCAGAACGATTCGACCGTGCAGACGAATGCAAAGGGACTTTGGCATCGTGGAGCAATCGGGGCGATGGGATGGTTTACCCCTGGCGCTGGATTCGATCCGTTGATTGAAATGCGTCCGACGAGTTTCCATATGTTGACCGTCGAAGGCATCATGGGTCGCGATATGCTGAAGGCTGGTATCTGATCAGCAGTTCGTTCAAGGTTTTACAGTCGTGTGATTCCAAGCGCCGCAGAAATGCGGCGCTTTTTCTTTGCTCGTTGATCGAAGGCGCCGCACCCCTGTTTACGGGCCTCGTAAACTGGGGCGCGCGTGATGTCAGGGGTGCGCGTGAGGTTGGGGCGCGAGCGACGTCGTCAATAGAAAAGCCCCCGCAGCAACTCTGATTCGAGCTGCTGCGGGGGCATGCGGAGACTGGTGAGACGCTCTACGACTTCAGAGGCTCATCAATAATCCATGTCCTCGTCGCCGCCCGCAGGCGCCTTCGACTTCTTCTCCTTGATGTCGGTGATCGCACAGTCCGTGGTGAGGAGGAGACCAGCGATGCTTGCAGCATTCTGGAGTGCAACGCGCTCGACCTTGGTCGGAACGATGACGCCAGCTTTGACGAGGTCCTGATAGACGCCCGTCGAAGCATTGAAACCGAAGGCGGTATCCGAGGACTCTTCAACCTTCTGCGCCACGATCGATCCGTCGAGCCCGCAATTTGCAGCGATCTGCTTGATCGGTGCGGAGAGCGCGCGCTGGACGATCTCGACGCCGACTTGCTCGTCGCCAACGAGTGACTTCTTGATCTTGTCGAGAGCCTTGCGGGTTCGAAGGACTGCGACGCCGCCGCCTGGAAGAATGCCTTCTTCGACAGCTGCGCGGCATGCATGGAGCGCGTCTTCCACGCGAGCCTTCTTCTCCTTCATCTCGACTTCGGTGGCTGCGCCGACGTTGATCTGGGCAACGCCGCCAGCGAGTTTGGCGAGGCGCTCTTGGAGCTTCTCCTTGTCGTAGTCGCTGCTGGCGAGGTCGATCTGGCTCTTGAGCTGTTCGATGCGACCTTGGATGTCCTTGGTCTTGCCGCCGCCTTCGACGATCGTGCAGTTGTCCTTGTCGATCGTGATCTTCTTGGCGCGACCGAGTTCGGCGATGGTGAGGTTCTCGAGTTGAATCCCGAGTTCTTCCATGACTGGCTGGCAGCCCGTGAGAACACCGATGTCTTCGAGCATCGCCTTGCGACGATCGCCGAAGCCAGGTGCCTTGACTGCGCAGACCTTCAGTACGCCGCGAAGCTTGTTCACGACAAGCATTGCGAGCGCTTCGCCGTCGATGTCCTCTGCGACGATGAGGAGCGCACGTCCAGCCTCAGCAACCTTGCCGAGAATCGGCAGCAGGTCCTTCGCCGACGAGATCTTCTTCTCGTGGATGAGAACGACAGCGTCCTCAAGGATGCACTCCATCGCTGCAGCATTGGTCACGAAGTGAGGACTGAGATAGCCCTTGTCGAACTGCATTCCTTCGAGCAATTCCACTTCTGTTTCGAGGCTCTTTCCCTCTTCGACGGTGATGACGCCGTCCTTGCCGACCTTGTCCATCGCCTCTGCGATGATCTGGCCGATCTGCGTGTCGTGATTCGCTGAGCAAGTGCCGACCTGCGAGATCTCTTTCGAGTTCTTCACGGGCTTCGAGAGGCGACCAAGTTCTGCGACCACTTCACGAACTGCCGCATCGATACCCCGGCGCACCATGTTGGCATTCGCGCCAGCGGTGATGTTCTTCAGCCCTTCAGCGAAGATCGCCTCGGCGTAAATCGTCGCGGTCGTGGTGCCGTCGCCTGCGTCCTTGCTGGACTTGCTGGCGACTTCCTTCACCATTTGCGCTCCCATGTTCTCGTATGCATCTTCGAGTTCAACTTCCTTGGCAACGGTGACGCCGTCCTTGGTCACGGTTGGTGCACCGAAGGACTTCTCAAGAATCACGACGCGACCCGATGGGCCGAGCGTGACCTTGACTGCCTTGGCCAGTTTCTGAACTCCCCGAAGAATGCGCTCGCGCGCGTCGTTGTCGTAGCTGATTTGCTTTGCTGCCATTGTGTTTCCTATTTGTGAGTGTGTGATTGAATGAAGTTTGGCTGAACGGAAGAGATCACTCGACGACGCCGAGAATGTCTTCTTCGGTCATGATGATGTAGGTCTCGCCGTCGACTTTGATTTCGGTTCCCGAGTAGGTGGTGAAGAGGACGGTGTCGCCCTTCTTGACCGTGAACGGCATGTACTTGCCCGTGTCCTTGTTGAGAATGCCTGAACCGAGGGCGATGATCTTGCCCTGCTTTGGCTTGTCCTTCGCACCCTCTGGGAGGAAGATCCCCGATGTGGTCTTGGTTTGCGGCTCGTCGCGCTTGACGATGACTTTGTCTCCGAGTGGTCGAACTTTCATGTGCTGTGCCTTTCTTGGGAACGGGGAAGAGAACGAATCTGAACAAGTCTTAGTTTGGTGGGTCAGTTGACGGGCCAATGACCGGCGTAGTGGCGCTGGATCACCCGGCGCAGGGTCTCGAGCATCGCCTCGATTGGCACGGGTCGCTCCAAGACGGAGAAAGCTCCCTCGCGGAGCGCCTCTGTCAGCCCTCGCGCGGATGCGCGTGCCGAAATCTGCGGAGGTCGAACAACCACCATGGGCGGAACTGGATTCATGGACCTCAACAGGTGAAGAACACGCGATCCAAGCGACTCACCTTGCTGTTGTGCGATTGCAGAATCATCGGCTGGAGTCGCCAGGTCGATAACTGCGATGTGGACGCGGTTTCGGATGATGACGTCGCTCGCTTCTCTTGCGGTTCGACTCCTGATGCAGCGGACGCCCATCGGTTGAAGGAGCTGCGGTAACTGATCCGCGAACGAATCATCGCGCCAGCCAGCGTCGGCGAGCAAGAGATTGAGCCGTTGTGCTTGCCCATGACTCTGGCCATGACCATGGCGCGACGAATCCCAGGCTGAACTGCCTGTGTTCATGTCGATTCCGCGTCGAATTCCGAGAGTCATAGCCTGCTTTCATAGCAAAGTTCATGCCATTTGCGGGCGATTTCGCGGTCTGACCCATTCGAGTTGAATCGCAGACATGGGATATTGCCCTCGAAATCTGCCACTTTGGCGGCAAACCGCTGCCTTCGCCGAGCCACTACCTTTGACCGATGCTTGATCTCTCGGTTAGCCAGCTGTTTCGGGATCCCACTACCTACATCGGACAAACTGTTCGCCTCAAGGGCTGGGTGCGCACACGGCGCGACTCGAAAGCCGGCGTCTCATTCATTCAGTTGACAGATGGGTCGTGCTTCGACTCGGCGCAAGTTGTCGTCGCAAGTAGCGCGGCGAATTACGCCAGTGAGATCCAGCGATTGACCGCGAGCTGTGCAATCATCGCAGAGGGGGAAATCGTCGCCAGCCAGGGCAAGGGGCAATCGGTCGAGATGCAAGCGAGCCGAGTGGAAGTCGTGGGCTGGGTCGAAGATCCCGACTCGTACCCAATTCAACCCAAGCCGCACTCATTCGAATACCTGCGAGAAGTCGCGCACCTGAGACCGCGCACGAACACCTTTGGCGCGATCGGTCGCGTGCGCCACTGCCTTGCGATGGCCGTGCATCGTTTCTTCAGCGAGCGCGGATTCTGTTGGATCCACACGCCGATTGTCACTGGCAGCGACTGCGAAGGAGCAGGTCAGATGTTTCGAGTCTCGACGCTTGACCTTGCCAACATTCCCAAGACGCCCGATGGAAAGGTTGACTTTTCACAAGACTTCTTTGGCAAGGAGACGCATCTCACTGTGTCAGGTCAGTTGAACGTCGAAACTTGGTGCACCGCGCTGAGCAAGGTCTACACGTTTGGCCCGACATTTCGCGCGGAGAATTCGAACACGAGTCGGCATCTCTCGGAGTTCTGGATGATCGAGCCGGAGATCGCATTCGCGAGCCTGATTGAGGACGCGCAGCTCGCCGAAGACTTGCTGAAGTACATGTTCACGGCACTCTTGAATGAGCGTCCCGACGACATGAAGTTCTTCGCCGATCGGATCGACAAGGAATGCGTGACGCGCCTCGGCAAGCTCATCGAGGCACCGTTCGAAAGAATGGATTACACGCAGGGAATCAAGCACCTTGAGGCCGCGATCGCGAAGGGACACAAGTTTGAGTATCCGGTCTCGTGGGGCACTGACTTGCAAAGCGAACACGAGCGATACCTCACGGAGACGCTCGTGGGCCGACCCGTGATCCTGATGAACTACCCCAAGGACATCAAGGCGTTCTACATGCGCATGAATGACGATGGCCGCACCGTCGCAGCGATGGACATTCTCGCGCCCGGCATCGGCGAGATCGTCGGTGGAAGCCAGCGTGAAGAACGGCTCGACATGCTTGACAAGCGCATCGACGAGATGAAACTCGATCGCAAGGCGTATTGGTGGTACCGCGACCTGCGCCGATATGGCACCGTACCGCACGCAGGATTCGGGCTCGGATTCGAGCGGACCATCGTCTATGCAACCGGCATGGCCAACGTACGCGACGTGATTCCGTTCGCGCGAACGCCGAAGTCGTGTGAGTTCTGACGGGGAGCGGTTGCTGCGCGCTCTGTGCCTCAAACGGGATGCGGAGCACGGCAACGCGGGGGCCGCGAAAGGACCTCCCGGCGCTCAAACATGCTCGGCGGCGGCGCGGACGCTTGCCGCCTCCGCAACTCGCGCGGGAGGTCTTTCGACGGCCTACACGGTTTGCGATATCCGACCTGCGATCTGCTCCCGCCCAGCTGCGCGGCGGAACCAACCCCCAGGCGAGTTCCGCAGGCGACCGACGGCGCTTGCGCTAGAACTTTGCTTGGTGTTTGGGTTCGGTCGCCGAGGACTGTCTGAGTCCTGGGGGTTGCGTTCCGCGCGCAGCTCGCTGTTGCGTTCCGCGGCCCTCGCGCTTCCGTACGATGCATCGCTGTTGCGTTCCGCGCAGCGCTACTGCGCCTGATAGCGCGGAACCATCGGCGGTATCACTCCCGGCAGCAGTCGATCGCGAAAAAACATCCAGTCCACGCGCAGCGCTGCGCCGGCGACATCCGGCGGCTGCACAAATGAATGGCTCTGTCCGAGATTTTGCATCTCTGTCATTGCAGCGATTGCGGTCTTGCTCGCGAACGCATACGTCGCGGTGGATCCATCCACGTTGCTATAGGTCACAGAGTTCGGAGCCCACATCGCAGGGGTGTCGATCCAACCTGCCCATCCGCTTGGGATCGCCCACGCACCTGGGTTCGGCGTGCCGTCCGGCGCTTGCGATCCAGCAGGTGGGCGAGGGTCGATCACCCACCCGTGTGTGTTGAATCCGTTCGCTGCGCCATCTTGTTCGACGATCGACATGATCGTCTGCGAAGGCTGCTTGATGCGCGAGAGATGCGTCGACACCCACTCACGTGGCGTCACTCCCTGTGCGCAGTACCAATCGACCCACGCCTTGCCGTAGTTGGAGACGTCATTTGGAACCGTCACACCGACGAAGCAATTCAGCGAGTAGCTGCGGAGTCTTCCCGTCGGGTCGAGCGGCGATCGATACACGGGGATCGCTCCGATGTAGGAGAAGAGCCGGCCCATCCTCAAGGCGCCCTCGTTCTCAGTGCCGCCATTCATCTGTGGATTGCCGTCGGAATCGGTGCCTGGATAGGACGCGGTCCACGAGTGGTAGGCGGCGTTGGTCATGCGACCACTGTTGAGCGCATACGAATACTCGCCACACGCGCTCGAAATGGTGAACGCTCCCGACAGACCGCGAAATGAAGTGCAGGGACTCGCGAAGGCACCTCCGTTGTCGGTGGCATAACTCGTCTGCGCAAGCGAGATCTGTCGCTGATTGGCAAGGCACGCCGAGGTGCGCGCCATCGCAGTCACCTTGCGAAACGCGACGAGGGCGACGGCAAGAAGCACCGCGATGATCGCGACGACAACCAGCAGTTCCGTCAGCGTGAACGCTCGGCGTGGCTTGATCGATTTCATCAGTGCGCCTCGTGCCAAGAAGCAGCGATCACTGCGCCTGGTACCTCGGAACAATAGGCGGAAAGACCCCAGGAAGCAGTTTGTCGCGGAAGTGAATCCAGTCGCGGCGCCAAGGTCCCTGCGCAATATTGTCCGCTGGTTGCGGGTAGTACGGACCGTATCCAGCACCCGGCGGACCTTGAATCGCGGTGATGAGGTTCTTGTTCACGATCTCGTAAGACTCCGTCGATCCATCCACGAAGCTGTAGGTGATCGCCTTCGGTTGCCAGAACGCAGGAGAGTCGATCCAGCCGAGCCATCCCGATGTGTTTCCCCAGAGGCCCGGATTGGGCGCGTTCACCGGTGGCGGCGTCCCCGCAGGCGGGCGCGGATCGATCATGAAACTCTGCTCGTTGTAACTGAGTCCATTCGTCGGGTCATCTTCGACGATCGACATGAGCGTCTGCGCCGGAACCCTGATCTTGCTGAGGTGCGTCGTCACCATCTCGCTGGCCCTCACGCCTTGATTGCAGAACCATGGCTGCCACGACGACCCGAAGTTGGAATTGTCTCCGGGGGTCGTCGTCCCAACGAACCCGCTGTACGAGTAGCTGCGAAGGCGCTGGGATGGGTCGAACGGAGAGCGATAGACGAGTGGCGATCCGATGTACGGATAGAGGCGCCCACCCGAGAGTGCTTTGGCGAGCGGGTTCGTGCTGTTGACCTCAAACTCATACTCAACCCCGCCCACAAGCCCAGCGCCATACGACGCAGTCCATGTGTGATACGACGCGTTGGACGAGTTACCGTTGTTGATGACAAGCCTTTCGCTGCATGCGCCCGCGAACGTGAGTGTGAGGGACATGGTCGGAATGGAAGTTCGCGGGCTTGCGAAAGCACCGCCGTTATCTGCGGCGTAGCTGCTCTGCGCAAGCGCGAGTTGACGTTGGTTTGATAGACACGCCGATGTGCGCGCCAGCAACTGCGCCTTCTGGAGCCCCACGGCGACGAGTGCAATCAGCAGGACGATGATCCCGACAACCACCAAGAGTTCCATCAGCGTGAAGGCGCGGACTGGAACAGTTCTTGTCATCACTGCGCTTGATATCTCGGAATCATCGGAGGAATGACCCCGGGGAAGAGCCGATCGCGGAAGAACATCCAGTCGCGACGGAGCGGATCGCCCGTCGAATCGCCGGGCTGCGGATAGCGGTGCCCGACACCTGCGCCTGGCGGACCTTGAATCGCGCTGACGATCTTCTTGTTCGCAAGCGAGTAACTATCGGTCGAACCATCGACACTGCTGAATGTGATGTTGGTCGGCTCCCAGAATGCTGGCCAGTCGATCCATCCTTCCCAGCCAGCAGAGTTTGCCCACGTCGCTGGACCGGGAGTTCCATCGGGTACCGGTGAACCGAGCGGCGGTCGCGGATCGATGACCCAGCCCTGATTGTTGAAGTTGTAGCCGTCGCTGTCATCTTCGACGATGGACATGATGGTCTGCGACGGAAACTTGTGGTGCGCAACAAGCGTTGACTTCCATTCGTACGGCGAAATGCCCTGCCCGGCAAACCAAGTGTGCCACTTGGTTGCCCATTCGTTCGAGTCTTCTGGGACGGTTCCTCCGACAAAACTGCTCAGTGAATAACTGCGGAGCCTCGTCGTAGGGTCAAGCGGTGATTTGTAGACGGGGAGCGACCCGACATAAGGGAAGAGCCTGCCCTTCGTGATGGCCTCTTCCTTTTCCAGGGTCCCGGTCATGTTTGCGCCATATGAGGCAGTCCAAGAGTGGTAGGAATCTTGGTTCGTATTGCCCTTGTTGATGACAATGTTGAATGAGCCCAGCGTATTGGCAAGCGTGTAGGCGAAAATGCCATCTGTCGACGTTCGATTGCTCGCGTACGCGCTGCCATTGTCGAGCGCATAACTCGCCTGCGCGTGCGAAATCTGGCGCTGATTCGAAAGACACGATGTGGTTCGCGCCATCAACATCGCTTTGCGGAGCCCCACCAACACGAGTCCAAGCAGCAGGACGATGATCGCGACCACGACGAGGAGTTCCATCAGCGTGAAGGCGCGAGACGGGGTCGATTTCTTGTGCGTTGAACTGCCGCCCCTTGCCGGGATTATCGTGGGTTGGAGCGATCGCATCTTCATGAAGCCTATCCGCAACGCGTGGAAAGTCGCCGCACTTCTGAAGTGAAATCGTGTGCGAGCCATACGAAAGACGCGGACTTTCATGCCTTTATGGGGTTTGCGCGGTACGATTCTTTGATGAGAACAACCCACGCAATTGTGATCTCGTCTCTGGCAAGTGTCACGCTCTGCTGTGCGTATGCGCTCGCTCAAGCGACGCCCCCGACCCCACCTGCGGCACCGGCTGCGGCGCCACCAGTTGCAACGCCACCTGCCGCAACACCGCCTGCTACACCAGCCGCTCCACCTGCCGAGGCTGCGCCAGCAAGCGATCCCGTAAAGGCGGCACCTGCTGCGAAGGGAGAGAAGTCAGGTGCGAAGGTGACACCGCCGCCGCCACCCAAGACACCGGCCAAGAAGTCGGCTGCTGGAAAGAAAAAGGAGGCGACCGAAACGACCGCGCCTGCGGGTGAAACCGAAAAGGCAGCCCCCCCAGCTGACGATCGTGGGCCAGAGATTCAAAAGTTTCTGAAACTCGCGGCGCAGCCAAAGTTCAAGGAATTCACGAAACTCGCTGCGGAGCGACAGGCGCTCTACAAGAAATCTTCGGCACTTCGCATGGCAATGCGGACGGCAGAGCCGACGGACGCGCAGCGCTCGGAACTGACAGCGATTCAAGGTGGAATCTCCACAATGGGAGACCGCATGGACGCATTCAGTAGTGGTGGCAAGTGGACCCAAGAAGATTTCTTGACGATGGACTTCATCATCAGCGAGCAGATGCGGATCAACCCGATCGAGTGACCAACGGTCATCGGACCGCATTCCATGCCGATCACTTGCAACATCGACCAGCGTGGGAGAACCCTGCGCATTCTTGCCGGAGCACTGCTTGAAGGTCCAGGTTGGATCTTGCTGGTCCTTCGGTACATCGATCTCATCTCCGGTGATTGGCCTTGGTTTGTCGGTGGCGCGCTCGTCATTGGCGGGACTTTCATGTTGATCGAAGGGGCGATCGGATGGTGCGTCGTTCGTGCGATGGGCTTGCAGACGCCTGTCTGACTTCACCGCGCTGAACTACTCTTCTGAAGCGGCGCCCGTCGCGCATTCAGCGATGACTTGCAATCACACCCGCGATCAATCGTGCACTCGCACAGCGAATCCGTTCAAGGACCCGGACATGCTTTTCGCACTGATCTGCGGAGCGTTCCTCCTTGCTGGATTCATCGCGCCACGCGTTGGTGCCGATGACTGGACCACGCACATCCTGCTCTGGATTGCATGCGCCGTCGGTGGCTGGAATGTCGCGATTCGGTCGATTGGTGGGCTCGTTCGCCTTGAGTTGGATGTTGACCTGCTGATGCTGGTTGCCGCGATTGGTGCGGGCATCATCAACCAATGGGTCGAAGCCGCGGTGCTGCTCTTCTTGTTTTCCCTTGGCCATGGGTTGGAGGGACTCGCCACCGACCGTGCTCGCAGCGCGATCCGTGCGCTCGGAACGCTCGCGCCGCGGACGGCGCGTGTCATTCGAGACGGACTCGTGCAGGATCTTCCGATCGAGTCACTTGCTGTCGGTGACCTCGTCCGCGTGATGCCAGGCGAGCGAATTGCGGTCGATGGCGAAGTGCGTGAAGGCGAATCTGGAGTCGATCAGAGCCCGATCACTGGCGAGAGTATTCCAGTGCGAAAGTCAGTTGGATCAGCGGTCTTCGCTGGGACGGTCAACGGCGATGGGCTCTTGTTGATCACGACGACGCGACTCTCTACCGAGACGACGATGGCACGCATGGTGAAACTGGTCGAGGAGAGTTATGCGAACAAGGGTCGCACGCAGCGGATGACCGAGCGATTCACCCGCACGTACACGCCCATTGTCCTCGCTGGCATTCCACTGCTGATTCTGGTGCTGGTCACCATCTTCGACATGACCTTCGCTCAGGCGTTCCTTCGAGCGATGGCAGTGCTCGTGGGTGCATCGCCCTGTGCGCTGGCGATCTCGACGCCGAGTGCGGTGCTTGCAGGAATCGCGCAAGCGGCGCGCAGTGGCGTGCTCATCAAGGGCGGAGTTCATCTTGAGGCCCTCGGCACGGTTCGCGCCATCGCCTTCGACAAGACTGGGACCGTGACTCGCGGCCGACCCGAGGTCACTGACATCGTCGCCGCAGATGGTGCGAGCCCGTCGGAGGTGCTGTCGATCGCGCTGGCGCTCGACCAACACTCGGCGCATCCGCTGGCACTGGCTGTGGTGCGGCGGGGAAAGTCGGACGGAGTCACCGCGCGAGAGATTGAGTCCGTTCGCGCCATCCCAGGACGCGGCGTCGAAGGAAAAATCGGCGGCGAACGCGCGCTCATTGCAGGTCCGCGCTCGTTTGGCCGCGACGGCGCTCCCGCGATTCCTGCGGCAGTGCAGCGGCAAGTGCAAGAACTCGAAAACCAGGCGAGAACTGTGTCGATCGTTTCGATCGGCGAAAAGGTCTTAGGGGCGATCGCGATGGCAGACCAGGTTCGCCCGGACATCGCGAATATTTTTGCAAGGTTGAAGTCGCTCGGAATCAAGAGACTCGTCATGTTGACCGGTGACAACGCTCAGGTCGCGCAGGCAGTCGCCGCGCCACTTGGAATCGACGAGGTCAAGGCTGGGTTGCTGCCCGAAGCCAAGATCGCTGAAGTGCAGGCGCTCATGAAGAGTGTCGGAGCAGTTGCGATGGTGGGCGACGGAGTGAATGATGCACCAGCGCTCGCCGTGGCAACCGTCGGGATCGCGATGGGTGCGACGGGAACTGATGTGGCGCTCGAGGCGGCGGACGTCGCATTGATGGCGGATGATTTGTCGAAGTTGCCGTTCGCGGTGGGGCTCAGTCGCCGCGCACGCAAGACGATCACGCAGAATGTGGTCATTTCGCTGGGTGTCGTCGGGTTGCTTGTGCCGTTCGCCGCACTCGGCATCGTGCCGCTGAGCTGGGCGGTTGTCCTACATGAGGGAAGTACTGTCGTGGTTGCATTCAACGCACTGCGGCTGTTGAGTTACAGAGACCGACCATGAATTCACGCTTGATTATTTGTTCGTCGCTCGTCGCGGTCGCTGTTGCAATGACGGGCCAGGCAGCCGACACACCTCACTTCGGCCTCACAACCATTCGTGAAGTGATCACGACTGAGGAAGTTCGAACGGACATTGCCGAACTCTCGAGCGACGAGATGGGCGGAAGGTTTTTTCGAAGCCCATTCGCGGAGAAGGCCGCGAAGTGGATTCAGGCGAAGTTTGAAGCGATTGGGCTGAAACCCGCTGGAACGGATGATTCGTTTCGACAGGCAATCGACAAGAGTCCAGAAAGCGGTCCAAACTTGATCGCTGCATTCCCCATGCCGAAGAAGGCGATGACGGATGGTGTCGAGGAGAGTTTCATCATCATCAGTGCACACTACGACCACCTGCGGCCGAAGCGCACGGGAGACGACAAGATCTACAACGGCGCCGACGACAACGCATCAGGAGTCGCAGGCATGCTCGCTGTCGCGCGCGCGGTCATGGCGTGCGAGAAAGTTGGCGGCGGCGCGCAGTGCACGATCCTCTTCATTGCCTTCAACGGCGAAGAGGCGGGCTTGCTGGGTTCATCCGCGTTCGTGAAGTCGCCGACGGTTCCGCTTTCGAAAGTTCGCGCTGTATTCAATATGGACATGATTAGCCGCGGACCTGCGCGCGAGATATTCATCGATGGTGGACCGATCGGCGAGCCGGTTGTCGCGGCTCTGAAGAAGGCGAACGAGTCGATCGGACTGAAGCTGCGAGTGAACGAACACCCAGACTGGCTTGATCGAAGCGATCAGGGACCGTTTCTGCGAAAGAAAGTTCCGGCGGTTCTGTTCTCAGTCGAGGACCACGAGGACTATCACCGCGTCACCGACGAGGTATCGAAAGTCGACGCGGGGCTCGCTGCAGAAGTGGCGCAACTGGTCGCGCTCGCTGCAATCGAAATGTCTCGAGAGCCGTTCACTGCGCGAAGTGCGGCGCCCGTGCCTACGACCCCCGCGAAGCCGCTCGATGCGGCGCCGAAACCAGCGCCCGCGGACCCGCCCCCTGCCCTCTAGCACGTTGCATTATTTGGCGTAGGTCTCGATCAGTCTCTCGATTCGAGTACGCGCCTGCTCGGCGCGTTCGCGTGGCAAGCGCCCAGTTGAAATCGCAGTGGCAAGCGCATCGATCGCCTCGCGCTGCCGATCGACACGATGGCACACGAGGAGGCAGTCGACGCCTGCGTCGATTGCACGAACGGCAGCTTCGCCGATTCCCATTCGATCTGCGATCGCTCCCATCTCGAGGTCGTCGCTGAAGACGACTCCGTCGTAGCGCAGCTCGCCTCGCAGTACGCCTTCGATCACCTTTCGACTCATCGTTGCCGGCACACCAGGGTCGACCGCCTCGAAGACAACATGCGCCGTCATGATCGATGCAACACCAGCACCAACTGCGGCGTGGAACGGTGGCAACTCCGTCGCGCGAAGCCGATCGAGCGAGTGCGGCAAGCGAGGAAGATCGAGATGGCTGTCGAGGTCTGTGTCACCGTGACCTGGAAAGTGCTTCGCGCATCCTGCGACGCCGCCAGTTTGCAGCGCCCTGATGAAAGCGGACGCGCACGCTGACACGACCGCGGGATCGCTGCTGAAAGATCGCGCGCCGATCACCGGATTTGCTGGATTGCTGTCCACATCAACGACGGGTGCGAAATCGAGAACGATCCCGGCACTGCGCAGCTCGCGCGCGAATATCGCGCCGATGCGCGCCGCTTCTGCGGGACCGTCGCGCATGACACCAATCTCGCCCATCGGAGGGACGACCGTCATCCCTTCCGTGATCCGCACGACTCGACCACCCTCGTGGTCGATCGAAACGAAGACGCTGGGATTTCCCAGCGCTGCAGCTTCCCGCTTGATCGATCGAACGAGACTCACCGCGCCATCAAGCGTGGTGGCATTGCGCGCAAAGAGAATGACTCCGCTGACGCCAGCCCGAAGCATCTCGCGCAGTGGCTCGTCGACTTCGCGACCGGCGAATCCGACGCACAAAAGTCGGGCTGCGAGTCGTCGAGTCTCTGCGCTTTGCATTTGCGAAGGGTAACGGTCTTCGCGCGGACGGGTCCCGTTGATTTCCTGTAGAGATAGCACGATGGCACTGCGCCACATGACCCGAGCGATTCGCGAACGCAACTATGCCGTGTTCGCAGCAGGTTTCGTCTGCTCTGGATTTGGATTGCAAATGCTGACGACGGTGATCCTGTGGGATCTCTGGCTCAAGACTCACGACGCGCTCGTGCTTGGAATCGCGGGACTCGCGCGTGCTCTGCCTGTCGTGGCGCTCGCGCTCGTTGCCGGCCATGCAGCAGACAGACACAGCAGAAAGATGATCCTCGCGACGACGCAGTTTGCGTTTGTGTTGATCGCACTCGCATTCGCGTGGGTGAGCCATGCGGAGGGATCGGTGTGGGCTTGGTACGGACTTCTTGTGCTGTCGGGTTGCGTCCGAAGTTTCAACGGACCGAGTCGCAATTCACTCGTCCCACTTCTTGTGAAGCCAGAGAATTTTGAGAGCGCAGTGACTTGGAACAGCGGAATCTTTCAAGCGTGCGCGGTCCTTGGACCGATCGCGGCTGGGTCGATGTTGCAACTCGGCGTTGCGAGTTCCGTCGTGCTCACGATCTGCGCGATGTTCATTTTCATTTCGGCCATCTTGATCTTGCAGTTGCACCCGCGAGAGGAGCACCGATCCGCTGGGGCAATGGCGCACTGTGGCGGCCTCCGGAGCCGGCCCTTT
>CAYHHO010000027.1:0-2356 GCA_964356445.1 uncultured Singulisphaera sp.
CCGCCGCATGCGCAAGTTCGGAATCAAGTTCGCCGCGCACCATCCACAGGCTGACCTCGTCCGGTCCGAGTTCATCCGCTGCGCCAACTCAGAGCAGTGGAGCGCGGTCGTGGAGAAGTACTACGGCGATGGTCGGGTGCTGGACGCGCGCGGTGAGTAAATATTGACGGCGCTAGGCCCAGGCGGGGCGTCAGGATCGCCGAGGCGTCCAACGACGAGAAGTGGAAATGCGCCCCCTGCGAGCGCGACCCGATATCCATCGTGAACTTCGGGTGATGCGATGGGTGCGGTCAATCGCGCAGTGAACTTCCAACTTGAGTCCGTTCGCACATCTTCCGCGTCCGATGCGTGGAAGAGATAAACGGCGCCGCTTCCCTCGCCGTCCTGGTGTTCTGCGGAGGCAGCGGCAGGATTGCAGGCTTCCGATGCTCCGACGGCGATCCATCCTCCGTGAGCCGAGAGTGACATACCAAATGCTTCGGGACGAAACTGCGCGCGCCCGCACCAAGGCTGAGGTGATGTGATCGTCTCAGCGTGGGTCCAACTTCCATGGATCTCCTGAGTTCGGCTGCGTTCGTACAAGTGCACGACGCCGGCGTGATCTGGAAAGGCCGCAGAGCGAAAGGGTGTTTCTCCCGGCGCGCCGATCGCAATCATCTCGCCTTCAAGCGGATCATTCCACAGAGCGACCGCCGCTGCAAACATCGCGCTATGTTCGGGCGCAGGTGAGTGAAGTGAGTCGGAGTGTTCCCAATTGCCATGAGTGAACGCGAAGAGATCAGCGCGCCCGCCGCCTGCTACAACGCCGTTGAATTGAGGTGATCCAACAATGATCGTCTCATCGCAAATGGCGATGCTGCTTCCAAATCGCATGCCTTGCGCTTCATTTGGCGCAATGAGCCGCGACTCGAAGATCCACGTCCCTGCGCGCTCGACGAAAACATCCACTCGCCCAAGTGCAAACGCAGCGCCATTCTGGTTTGGAGAACCGACGACGATGCGACCGCCGCTCGCTGCGAGAGCCGCTCCGAAGTGCGCCCCGACGCTCGGATCTGGCGGGTCAAGTATCGCAGCCAACTTGAGTTGAGGGTGCAATTCGTAAACGAACACTCTCCCCATCTGGAAGTTGTCTGGCCACTCGCCAGGACCAGGCTCATTCGGTGCGCCGATGACGAGCACCCCCGACGCAGAGTCGAAGGCGAGCGCATTGCCAAACCCAGAACTCTGACTTTCTTTTGGGTGCTCGAGCGTGGTGACGAACTGAATTCCGGTTGCTCCACTGCGCCAGATGGCGACAGCGCCCGCATCTACGCCGAGGTCGTGATCGCTTCCCGCGCCGACCGCGATCCAACGATCATCGCTGACCGCGACTGTGCTGCCAAGACCAAGAGGAAGCATGGACTTCGGCGACTCGAGGACCGCTTGATGTTTCCAGGAATCGTCCGCCGCAGACATCGCAACAATCAAGATATGTATCAGCACTGGTTTCCTCCCATTCCCCAGGGACAGTAATCAGCCGCGACTGCGTTCGTCGAAGGCTGACCGAATTTCATGAACAATTCGACTGCGCCTGCGCGAGACTGCATTTCCCGTCTCCTGAAACACCCCCGTCGCCTCAGGAATGGGTAAAACCTCCCACCATGCAACATGAGATCTATCGGTATTCGTGCGGTGATCTTCCATCCGAAGGATTCGTTGCGCGCAAAGCTGGGATCGCGCTCCCCGCACCAGTTGTCGTCATCTGCCATCATTGGAGCGGCCGCGACGCGTTGATGGATCAGCGCGCCGATGAGATCGCCGCAATGGGATACATCGCGTTTGCCGCGGACCTCTATGGTCGCCATCAGACTTCGACAGATCGCGACACCTGCGCGTCACTGATGAACCCCTTCATCGCGGATCGCGCGATGCTTCGAGAGCGGCTTCGAGCAACAGTTGCCGCAGCGGCGCGGATCCCCGGCGCAGACGGTCGCCGCATCGTTGTCATCGGATTCTGCTTCGGAGGACTCTGCGCGCTCGACTGTGCGCGAGCCGCGCTGCCGGGCGTCGTGGGCGTGGCATCTTTTCATGGGCTCTTCTCGCCACCGAATCTCGGTGCGCAGCAACCTATCTCGGCGCGGGTTCTCGCTCTCCACGGCTTCGACGATCCGCTTGCACCGCCCGACGCAATGCTCGCGCTCACGAAGGAACTCAATGCAGCAGGCGCGAAGTGGGAAGTCGACGCGTACGGAAACACCGTTCACGCATTCACGAATCCCGCAGCGAATGCAAGGGCAGATGGAATGGCGTTTGATGCGACCATCTGCGCACGCGCCTTCACCCGTCTCGAGGGATTCCTCAAGGAGTGTTTCGCGCC
>CAYHHO010000027.1:2456-28964 GCA_964356445.1 uncultured Singulisphaera sp.
GTGAGCGCAGGAGTGTTTCGCGCCGTGAGCGCAGGAGTGTTTCGCGCCGTGAGCGCAGGAGTGTTTCGCGCCGTGAGCGGGCTGGCTGGGTCACCGCGCGCCTCGCATGTGGCGCGATGCGCGCGCGAAACCGACTCGACAAGCGCTACTTTCCTCGCTTGCCGCGCCGACCCTGTTTGAATCCCTTCTTGTGACCGCGCTCAGAACGCGGTGCGCCTCGACCGCCCACGAATCCTCGGTCGCGCTTGCCGCGCGCGGCGTCATCGGCGCTACCTCCGCCCACGTTTGATTTCTTCAAGATCTTGACGAGGCTGAGTTCCATCTGACGCATCGAAAGATTGATCTCTGCGATCTTCACCTCGACCGCATCGCCGACGCCGAGGCTTGCACCGCTTCGTGGCGATGTCATGCGTCCGGTCGATTCCTGTTTTTGCCAACGTTCTCCCGATCCGATTTCTCGAAGTCGAATCATGCCATCGGCAAGGAATCGATCGAGCAGCACAAAGACGCCGCCTCCGCCTGGCGACACTCCCGTGATGACCCCTCTCAACGACTGCCCGAGGAAGTTGTCCTTGAGGAACTGGAGCACCAAGAAACTTCGCAGTTCGCGCTCGGCGCTCTCTGCATTGACTTCCGTGTCGCTGCAATGCGCGCCGCACTCAACGAGTGAGTCCGCACTTTCGACCCGCGGATCGGTCCGCATTTTGTCGAGCAGTTCCCGTCGCCGTTTTCCGCCTGGCGGAGTGCGACCATTCTCGGTCATTTCGGTCCATGCTTCGAGCATGCGGTGCGTCACGAGATCCGGGTATCTGCGAATTGGGCTCGTGAAGTGCAGATAGTGTTCGCTTGCAAGCGCGAAGTGCCCGATGAGCGCCGGCGCGTAAGTGGCCTTTGACATGGACCGCAGAACTGCGAAGTTGATCGCTCGCTCGCTCTCGGTTCCTCGGACAGCATCCAGCAGTCCCTGCAAATCTTTTCGCGTCGGCGTGTCGGGCAGACGAATCTTGGCCGCGCGCGCGTACATCCGAAGTTCCTCGACATCATGAAAGGATGGTTCGGGGTGGATTCGCCTCAGCGCCGGTATGGCCAAGGACGCGAAGAGCCGGGCGACAGCCTCATTCGCCTCAACCATGAACATTTCGATCAATTTGTGGGTGAATGCGCTGTCTTCTGGTTCGACATCCGTCACGCGCCCATCGTCGCCAAAGACAAGTTCACTTTCGGGAAGCGCCAGCACCAGCATTCCATCCTTCAGGCGCCGCGCCTGCAACACCTTCGCGAGTCTGTCGCACATGCGCAGTTCCTCGATGAGTGCATCATCTGCGGGCGTGGTCGTCTTCGCGTTCTTACGGGCTGCCGCGAGGTCGCCATCAATGATCGCCTGCGCTTCGAGGTACGTCATGCGCTTGCGCGACTTGATGACCGTCGAGGCATATCGCTCGTAGAGCACTCGGCCATTCTTGTCGAAGGTCATGAATGCACTCTTGGTGAATCGAGCGACGCTTTCCTGAAGCGAGCACACTCCATTCGAGAGCGTCTCCGGCAGCATCGGGATGACCTTTCGCGGCAAGTACGCGCTGTTTCCCCGCGCGCGCGCCTCGACATCAAGGGCGCTACCTCTCGTCACGAATGAGGAAACATCCGCGATGTGGACTCCAAGAGTCCATTCTTCTTTCACGATGTCGAACGAGATCGAGATCGCATCATCGAAGTCACGAGCGTCTGGCGGATCGATCGTGAATATCGACATGCCCGTGAGGTCTTCACGCCCCTCCCAGGGACCCTCTCTGTGCGCCTCGAAACTCCTCGCCGCTTCAGCTGCCTCGTCGAGCGCTTCAGCGGGAAACTCCTCATGCAGTTCATAGGTCGCCATGACCGACTTCGTCTCAGCGTCTGGTTCCCCAGCTGCCCCGAGTCGCTGAATGATCACCCCCTCGGCGCGAGAGCGCGCATCGGGAAATCGCGTGATTTCGCAAATGACCTTGTCTCCAACTTTCGCGTCCTTCGCCCCTGGATCGCGCACGACGATGGGCTCTGTGAGGCTCCTGCCGTCAGGGACAACGATCCATCCGCGTCCCTCCATCTCGAGCCGACCCGCGAATCGGGTTTGCTTCCGCTGCATCACTTCAACGACTCGCCCAGTTGGACGAGTGTCTGGCGCCCGATCCCAATCGCGTCCCTTGCGAATGATCGCAACGCGAACTCGATCGCCGCTGATGGCTCCGCCGATGTCGCTCTCCGCGATGTACAGGTCGCCCTCGCGGCTTGGGATGTCAGGAATCACAAATCCGCTGCCGTTGCCTCGAGGGCTAATGCGAATGCGCCCAACTGTCTCGTCCTTGAATCGCGTCAAGCGAACGATGTCGTCGTTGCTGATGTCGATGAAGTCCTCGGTCGCAAGCGCGTCGAGCGTCGCGCGGAATTCCTGCGCTTGGTCTTCTCGGATCCGCATCTGCTTCTCGAGTTCTCTTCCTCGCACGGGCTGATACCCGTTGTGTCCGAGGTGGTTCAATATCTGATGTCTGAAAGTTTCACTCATGTCCGTCTCGTCTTCTTTGCTTTCGTTGGTTGTTTGAGATTTCCAGCGCCGCGACCTTCGCGGGCGGATTTCTTTGGTTTGACTTCCTGTGGAGCCGCCGTTTGCTGCTTGGCAGGTTCCTTGGGTGTGGTGATGGCTGACGCCTTCGCAGGCAACTTATCCGCGGGTTTGTCAGGACTTGCAGTGGCAGGCTTGTCGGTCGCACCAGCAGCAGCTGGCGTCGATTTCGTTGGGTCAGCCTTGGGCTGCGACTCTTTCTTCTCGGCCTCTTCTGCCTTGCGGTACGAGTCGCTTCGATAGTCGGTCTCGTAGAAACCGCCTCCTTTGAAGAGGATGCCGGCACCTATGCCGATTTTTCTCTCGACACGCTTGCGCTTGCATTTGGGGCAGGTCTTCACCGAAGGAGCAGTGATCGGTTGAAACTGCTCAAACTCGTGGCCGCATGCGCGGCAAACATATTCGTATGTGGGCATCAGGGGTCTGACTGTGGCGTGACCGCGACCTTCGCGCTTCGCAGCGGCACATCGCCGAAGCGATAGCCCGCTTGCAGGCAGTTCGCAATTCGCCCTGGCGCGATCTTGTTCGCAGTTTGCTGCAAGACCGCTTCGTGAAAGTGAGGGTCGAATTCATCGCCAGGCAGGGGAGCGATTCGCTCGACGCCGCACTGCGCGAGCGCCTTGAGAAGGTTGCTGCGGAGCAGTTCGACTGCGTCAGCGAGTTTCCCAGCGTCAAGCGAGCGAAGGTCATGTCCCAACGCAAGGTCCATGTTTTCAAGGACGGGGACGATCGCTCTCGCGACATGGCTCACGCCATGATCGCGTGCCCGCGCTTCGTTTTCGATCGCGCGGCGCTTGAAATTCTGATAGTCGGCGAGCACCCGCAGGTACGACTGCTGGCGCTCTTCGAGCTGGGCTTGCAATTCGGCAAGCGTCGAAGGTTCTGCGGTGAGTACCTCGGGCGGTTCGGCACTCTCAGATGGAGTGCTCTCTGGTTTTTTCGGTTCGTGCGTCATGTCGCGCCTCTGAGCTCAACTTCCTGCAATCTTGTCCTTGATCTTCTTCCAGACACCCTTGCCAGCGGGACGGAGTTCCTCGTCTGGGTTCGATTGGGACCGTGCCAACTGCTCGAGCAATTCTCGTTGCTCTGGCGTGATCTTATTCGGAACTCGAAGAGAGACACCGACGCGGAGATCTCCTCGGCTCTTCGGTGATCGAAGGTGCGGCAGTCCCGCTCCATCGATCGTGATGACGTCGCCGTGCTGGGTGCCCTTGGGAATCTCAATCGTGGTCGAGCCCTCGAGGGTGTCGATCGTGGTTCTCCCGCCGAGGGCAGCGAGTGGGAAACTCACATCGCGAACGATGACGAGGTCATCATCGACGCGCTCAAACGTTTCATGTTCGTTGACTCCGATCACAACGTGAAGATCGCCACGTGGTCCTTGTCCTGCCGGATCAGCCTCTGGCGGCGGCGGTTCACCCTCGCCCGAAACGCGAATGACTTGCCCATCCGCGATTCCCGCTGGGATCTTGACAGTGAGATTGCGCTTCTTTGGAACGCGTCCAGCGCCCCTGCACTCTGGGCAGAATTCGGTGATGACCTGCCCACGACCGCGGCAGTTGGGACACGTCGTGACCATTCGAAACATCCCGCCGAGCCCTTGCTGCGCGACCTGCCCACCGCCACCACAGGTTGGGCACTTGATCGGTTTCGTCCCGTCCTTCGCACCAGAGCCCTTGCAGGATTGGCAGACATCTCGGCGCGTGAACGCAACCTCGACCTCCTTCCCGTGCAGAACATCGATCAATTCAATCTCGACGCTCGTCTCGAGGTCGTATCCACGGACCGGTCCTCGCCGACCACCGCGCGCGCCGCCGCTGCCTGCGAAGATGTCATTGAAGATCGAGAAGATGTCGTCTGGTCGCATCCGCGAGAAGTCATGTCCTGGAGTCTGGCGAAGTCCAGCGTGACCATGTTTGTCGTAGAGCTGCCGGCGCTCGGGATCCGCAAGGACCTCGTACGCCTCCGCGCACGCCTTGAATTCCGTCTCCGCCTTTGCGTCACCAGGATTGCGATCTGGATGCCACTTCATCGCCATCCGGCGGTACGCGCGCTTGATCTCGTCGCCGTTGGCCGCGCGTTCGATGGAAAGGATTTCGTAATAGTCGCGTTCGACTGCCATCTCTATCTCAGTGAGTTCTCAGAAAAGAAAAACGGAGGATCGCCGAGAAAGTGAACTCTCTGCGATCCTCCGTTGACTTTGCGCGATATCAGGAAACAGCCCCTTCAGTTGGGGCGGTTTCGTCCTTGAGTTCGGTCACGAGCACATCAGTCGTCAACATCAGGCCTGCGATGCTCGCTGCGTTCTCGATGGCAGTCTTGGCGACGAGCGCTGGATCGATGATCCCGGCCTTCGTCAAGTCCTCGTACTCGCCTGTCGACGCGTTGAATCCGAACGCACCCTTGCCTTCGAGCACCTTTTCGACCACGACATCGCCGTCGATGCCGAAGTTGGTGGCGATCTGCCAGGTCGGGCGACGCAGTGCCTCAGCGACGATGTCAAAGCCGAATGCTTCATCGCCCTCAGCGGACTTGCGTGCTGCCACGATCGCGGAGATCGCTCGCAGATACGCAACACCACCTCCAGCGACATAGCCTTCCTTCGCCGCAGCGCGAGTTGCGTGCAGGGCGTCATCGACGCGATCCTTCTTCTCTTTCATGGCGATTTCAGTTGCCGCTCCGACATGGATGATGGCGACGCCGCCGGTCAACTTCGCGAGACGCTCGTTGAACTTCTCGCGGTCGTAATCGGATGTCGACTTCTCGTGCTGCGCGCGAATCTGTGCGACGCGATCAGCAATCGCCGACTTCTTACCCGCGCCCTCGATGATGGTGCATTCATCCTTCGTGATCACGACGCGCCGAGCTGTGCCCAGTTCCGCCAACTCGACGTCAGCGAGATTGCGACCAATGTCCTCCGCGAAGAACACACCACCTGTCAGGGTGGCGATGTCGCCGAGCATTGCCTTGCGGCGGTCACCGAATCCTGGTGCCTTCACTGCGCAGATCTGCAGGACGCCACGCAGGCGGTTCACGACGAGTGCCGCAAGCGCCTCATTCTCGACCTCTTCAGCGATGACGAGCAGGGGCTTTGACGCCGTTGCAACCTTGTTGAGAAGCGGCAGGAAATCGACGAGGTTCGAGATCTTCTTCTCGTAAATCAGGACGAGGGCGTTTTCCAGCACGCATTCCGCCTTCTTTGGGTCGGTCATGAAGTATGGAGAGAGGTATCCCTTGTCGAAGCACATGCCTTCGACATAGTCGAGCGTTGTGTCGGCAGTCTTGCCCTCTTCGATTTCGACGACACCGTTGGCTCCAACCTTATGGATCGCCTCTGCGATGAGATCGCCGATCTCGGAATCGTGATTCGCGCTGACCGTGGCGACTTTCGCGAGGTCATCCTTGCCCTTGCACTTTGTAGATGCCGAGGTGATGTGGTCACAAGCGACCTTCGCAGCAGCGTTGATGCCGCGCTGAATCGCAACGGCGTTTGCGCCCGAGGCGGAGAATTTCATCCCGCCATTGAAAATAGCCGCTGCGAGCACGGTTGCCGCTGTCGTGCCATCCCCAGCGGTATCGGCAGTCTTCTTCGAAACTTGGTGAACGAGCTTCGCTCCCATGTTCTGGAAGGGATCGGCCAGTTCGACTTCTTTCGCAACGCTGACGCCGTCCTTGGTGACGGATGGGTTGCCGAACGACTTCGAGACGATCACGTTGCGACCGGATGGCCCCATGGTCACGGCGACCGCCTTCGCAATCGCATCCACGCCGCGCTTGAGTTCGGCGTGTGCGGCGGTCGAGAATTTCATTTGCTTGCTGGACATGTTGATGCTCCTATTTTTTGTTCAGTCAGAGAGTGTGTTGGAGAATTCGATCAGCCGTCGATCACGCCGAGCAGTTCGCTCTCGCGGATGATCAGGTGAGTCACATTCTTGATCTCGATCTCGGTGCCCGAATACTTGCCGTAGACAACAGTGTCGCCCTTGCGGACGGTTGGGGTGAGGCGGGTGCCGTTCTCGAGCAACTTGCCTGGACCAACCGAAATGACCTTGCCCTGCATCGGCTTTTCCTTCGCAGATTCCGGCAGAAAAATGCCCGATGCGGTCTTGGTCTCTGCATCAAGTGGTTTGACGACGATACGGTCTTCGAGTGGTCGGACGGTGTTCATTTGACTCATGTTTGATTCTCCAAAGTAAAAAGTGTTGTTGAAAAGTGTTGTTGAGATTGACCGATCAGAAATCCATGCCACCCATGCCACCCATGCCGCCCATGCCACCCATGCCACCCATGCCACCCATGCCGCCCATGCCGCCCATGCCGCCATGGTCGTGACCATGCCCGCCCTTCGCGTCTTCCTTCGGCTTCGGTGCTTCAGTGATGGTCGAATCGGTGACGAGCAAGAGTCCCGCGACGCTTGCAGCGTTCTGCAGGGCGCATCGGTCGACCTTTGCTGGGGTGATCACGCCTTGCTTGAAGAGGTCGCCGTACGTGCGCGTCAGGGCGTTGAATCCCTCGGAGCCCTTCAGTTCGGAGACCTTGCTGACGACCACTGTGCCGCGCTCGCCTGCGTTGTCGGCAATCGTGCGAAGCGGAACGACCAGTGCCTCTGCCACAGTGTCGACGCCGAAGCACTCGTCACCGGTGCACTCCGCACGAACCTTCTTCAGGCCTGGGATTGCTCGGATGAACGAGAGTCCGCCACCGGCAACGACACCCTCAGCGACTGCAGCGCGAGTTGCGTGAAGCGCGTCTTCCACGCGGCTCTTCTTCTCCTTGAGTTCCGTTTCGCTGCTCGCGCCGACCTTGATCTGCGCGATGCCGCCGGCGAGTTTCGCCAAGCGCTCTTGCAACTTCTCTCGGTCGTAGTCCGAGTCAGTTCGTTCGATTTCGCTTCGAATCTGCGTGCAGCGACCCTGAATCGCCTTGGTGCTTCCAGCGCCTTCAACAATCGTCGTGTTGTCGGCGTCCACGGTGATCTTCTTGACCTGACCGAGTTGCTTCAATTCGACCTTGTCGAGTTCGATGCCGAGATCCTTCATGATCGCTGTCGCGCCAGTCAGGATCGCCAGGTCTTCGAGCATCGCCTTGCGACGATCGCCGTAACCAGGTGCCTTCACGGCGCAGACATTCAGCACGCCACGCATCTTGTTGATCACAAGTGTGGTGAGTGCTTCGCCCGTGATGTCTTCTGCAATGATCAGGAGCGGCTTCTTCGACTCCATGACCTTCTCGAGGAACGGCACGAGTTTGGTGACGGAGTCGATCTTGTCTTCGTGGATCAGGATGAGCGCCTTCTCGAAAGTCACTTCCATCTTTTCGGTGTCCGTCACGAAGTTCGCGCTGAGGTAACCGCGGTCGAATCGCATGCCTTCGACAACGTCGACGATTGTTTCGCGACCCTTGCCCTCTTCGACTGTGATCACGCCGTCCTTGCCGACCTTCTCGAATGCTTCGGACATGATCGCGCCGACTTCAGTGTCGTTGTTGGCGCTAATCGTCGCAACATTTTCAATTCCGCCGTTGACGTTTGCGACGGGCTTTGCCATCGATGAGATCGTCTCGGTGACGTGCGTCACAGCCTTGCGCATGCCCCGAACGAGCGCGTTTGCGTCGGCTCCAGCTGCGATGAATTTCAATCCGCTTCGAAAGAGCGCTTCAGCGAGAACCGTCGCTGTCGTCGTTCCATCTCCAGCATCGTCAGAGGTCTTTGACGCCGCCTCTTTCACGAGCTTCGCGCCCATGTTCTCGATCTTGTTTCGGAGTTCAATCTCCTCGGCGACGGTCACGCCGTCTTTGGTCACCGATGGACCGCCCCAACTCTTGTCGAGCACAGCATTGCGACCGCGAGGACCGAGCGTGCTCTTGACGGCTGAGGCGAGTTTCTCAACGCCTGCGAGCAACTGCTTGCGGGCTTGGGTATCGAATGTGAGGTCCTTGACGGCCATGGTGTTCTCCAGCAGAGTGGTTGGGGGTCTTTTCTATGTATTACGAAGCGATAGAGGATGCTGTCCTAGCAAAGCCCGTGCCACGGGCGATCTCGGCGGGGGCACCCTCATCCGATGGGATCTTTCGATCTCAACCCACAGATATCAAGCCGTTTGACCCCAGCACCACGCGTCATGAACCGAAAACGCATTTTCGCATGGTCCATATGCCAAAGCGGCAGGGATCCTGCTCGCGTCGGATCAGTTCGCGCTTTCGCGGTCGCTCAGCGGAAGGACCACGCGGACCAACTTTTCGAGTTGCGGAGGAGGGCTCGTGAGGATTCGGTGGATCCAGCCGAAGTTGATCACGATATAGATGCCACCCATCAGCAGTAGCCCGGCCGTGATGAAGTACATGACTCGGGCGGGGGTCTCGAAGTCCGCGTATCCGATTCCTGGCAAGATCGTGGCGCTCAGCGACGCAACGAGCGCGATCGCAGCTGCGATCACCATCGTCTCGATGGATTGACGGGCGGACCCGGCGTGTCGATATTTTCGACAGCGCCTTCCGAGAACGGTGACAAACCGTCGAAGGCCTACTGCGCCGATTGCAGCTCCAATCAATTGGACTGCGCCGCAGACGAACCAAGTTTGCTGCAGGTTGTCGCCTCCAAGCGAGCGGAACGGAAATGTGACTCCAACAAGCGAGACGCCGACCGCAGCGATCCAAATGCCAAGACCAGCGAGGAGCCAACGGTCAGCTCGGCCGATCTCTGTTCGAAGAACTGGATCATCTCTGCGACTCAGTTGGAGCGAACCGATCAGCAACACCGCAGTGCCGAGCGCATTGAGAAGCACACCCATTCTGTCAGCGAGAGTCCCTCCCTCGGGGATTGCAGCGCCGAGGATGTCGATGACGCTTCGGCCGAACATCGGTGCTGTGACTCCCACGATGGAAAGCAGAATCCCGATTGAGATCGCAAGCATCGATCGCGCAACACGCTGCGCGTGGATCGGTCGAGCAAGCGCCTGCGATGGCACGTCGAGTGTCCCGACGAGCGTGTGCATGATGAGTGTCCCGCACTCGGGGCAGGATCCCGTGACGGGCAGCCCGCGCAAGACAGACTTGCACTGCACACAGCGCAGTTCATGAGTGACTGCCATCAGCGTTTCGTTCACGCGCCCAAGGGTATACGCGCAAGAGTGGTGTGGAGCGCTCCTTGGTGCGGTCGCATGGCAGTGAGGTCGGTTGCACGGCCGACGCCACTCCTCGAAGAAGCGGGGATTCGCGTCCATTTTCGGATGTCTCGGTCGAGACCCATGAATAGGATGGACTGCCCTATGCCCGAGATGGTCTCGATCAACTTCGCAGAGCCTGTCGCGCTCTTCCCGCTGCCCGGTGTTGTCCTGCTTCCTCACACCGCGCTGCCGCTTCACATCTTCGAACCGCGGTACCGCCAAATGGTGAGGCATGCGTTGCAAGGGTCCAGTTCAACGAGCGCTCGACCGATCGCTTTCGCCACGATCAGTCCAACTTCGAAGGCGCAGTTACGCAATCCGCCTCTTCGTGAAGTCGTTTGCGTTGCACACATTGTGCGGCACCTCGCGCACGCCGATGGATGTTTCGAAATTGTCGCGCAAGGACTCTGTCGCGCCGCAATCGAACGAATCGATGAGCCAGAAGGATCAAGGCTCTATCGGGAGGCGATCCTGCGACCCATCGAGGATCCAACTCGCGCGGTACCTGGGCTCAAGCGCATGAGGGCAGAAGTGAAGTCGCTCCTCTCGGGATTGCGCTTTCAACGGATGCAGAGTGCGCGCGCGGTGCTGGAGTGGATCGATCGCAAGGAACTCTCGCACCAAGGCGCCATGGAACTCGTGGCATTTGCGCTTGTGAAGGACGAAGAACTGCGATACCAGATTCTTTCGGAGCGAGACGCGATGGAGCGCGGGAAACTCATTTGGTCCGACTTGCACAAGATCGATCGATGCATTGCGCAAGCCGAAAAGCAACTCGGGAAAGAGGCGCCAAGAGGCGTCAGTTGGAACTAGCTCTGGAACTAGCTCTGGAACTGGATCTGGAACTGGATCTGGAACTGGATCTGGAACTGGATCTGGAACTGGATCTGGAACTGGGACCCGCCTCCCGCAGACAAGCAACTGGAACTGATCGCGGGTGAGTCTGCGCCGTATCCTCGCCAATCATGGATGCGAAGTCACGACTTGGACTCGTCGTCTTTGACATCGACGGGACACTCACGTGCACGAATGAGATCGACGAGTCGTGTTACCGCCAAGCGGTGGGGGAGGTGCTTGGTGTGGAGGGGTTCTCAACGGACTGGGGTGCGTATCGGCACTCCACCGATAACGGGATCTTGAGCGAGATCATCGAGAGCCACTGTGGCAGAGCGCCATCGGGCCGAGACTTCCGAGATGTGCGCGCGAGGTTCATCCAGTTGATCAGCCAAAAGAGTCGATCCGACGCCGAGGGTTGGTCAGCGGTAGAAGGCGCACCCGAAATCATGCTTGACCTTCCTTCGATGGGCTGGATGGTCGCTGTTGCGACTGGAGGGTGGGGGCCATCCGCGAGATGCAAACTCGACCGCGCTCGAATTTCCTTGGAGGGAGTTCCCTTCGCATGCGCAGATCACGCGCACTCGCGTGTCGACATCATTCGATGGGCAATTCGCCGTGCGGTCGGCAGCGCTCAATCCGATAGTATTCCAGTGGTTTATGTTGGCGATGGTGTCTGGGATCTCGAAGCAGCGAGAGTTGGCGGATACGGTTTCGTCGGAATCGGTCAGGGCGAACGTGCTCTGCGATTGACCGAGGCTGGGTCGACTGAAGTGCTGGCGGATTATCGAGATCAGTCACGGTTCGAGATGGCGGTTCGAGCGGCTTGTTCGAACGAGTTCGGTCAATTGTCTCGATGTGCGGCGCATCGAGACATATATAAGGAGTAGCGAGCATGCTTCCGATTCCTGTCATCATTTTGCTTGTCATCGGCGCGTTCGTGATCGGGCTGGGGCTCTATGTGCTTGGCGTCTTCAATGCGCTCCAGCGGCTGCGGGTCGCCACAGAGGGAGCGCTGAGCGGGATCGATGTGCAGTTGAAGCGACGGCACGATCTCATCCCCAATCTTGTGAGCACAGTGCAGGGTTACGCCTCGCACGAGAAGGGAACGCTCGAAGCCGTTATCAAAGCGCGTGCATCTGCGATGCAAGCAGGAAGCGTTGGCGAAAAATCTGCAGCCGAGGGGCAACTTTCGGGGGCGCTCGGACGATTGATGGCGATCGCAGAGGCATATCCCGATCTCAAAGCCAACCAGAATTTCCTCCAGCTTCAGGGCGAATTGTCGAATCTTGAGAATGGCATCTCTCACTCTCGTGGCGGGTACAACGGTTCGGCGGGTGGATTCAATACGACCCTCGCGCAATTTCCGGCCAACATCATTGGAGGTCTCTTTGGATTCAAGGCGTTTGAGTTTTTCAAGGCAGATGAAGCCGACAGAGCAGTTCCTGTCGTGAAATTCTGACCGAAGCAATCCAAGGGACACAGCCACGGATGGCCAAAGAACGAATTGTCTCTGCGACCGAACAACCGACTGACGAAGAGGTCACATCGGTGTCGATTCGTCCGCGGACACTGGCGGAGTATGTCGGGCAAAGCGCACTGAAGGAGCGGCTCGACATTGCTCTTTGCGCTGCGCGTCAACGTGCGAAACCGATGGAGCATGTCCTGCTGCATGGGCCACCCGGGCTCGGAAAGACCACGCTCGCTCATGTCATCGCGACCGAGATGGGTTCACACGCTTCCGTGACCAGCGGCCCGGCGCTGACGAAAGCGGGGGACTTGGTGGGAACGCTCACTCGCATGCAGGACCGCGATGTGCTCTTCATCGATGAGATCCATCGGCTCCCGGCGGCGGTCGAGGAGTACATCTATCCGGCGATGGAGGATTATCGCATCGACTTCACAGTCGATTCCGGGATGCACGCCAAAGTGGTCACGATCAACCTGAAAGGGTTCACGCTCATTGGAGCGACGACTCGGCCGGGATTGCTCACGCAGGCACTTCGTACGCGGTTCGGCATCACGCACCACTTGGGCTTCTATCCGCAGAGTGACTTGCTGTTGATCCTCAATCGGGCGTGCACGATCATGGAAGTCGGTCGTGTCGGAAGGACTGCGCTGGAGATGATCGCATCTCGCAGCCGGGGAACGCCGCGGGTGGCGCTTCGCCTACTTCGCCGGGTGCACGATTTCGCAATCGTCCGCGGTGATGGCACGGTGACCGAGCAAACCGTCGAGTCGGCGCTCGAACTAGAGTCCGTGGATTCGCTTGGACTCGACGCACTCGATCGCAGTTACCTGCGGACGCTCGCGACGGTCTACGAGGGTGGTCCGGTGGGTGTTGAGGCGCTCGCCGCGACCATCGGTGAGGACGGCGGAACGCTTGAAGATGTGGTGGAGCCATTCTTGCTGCAATCAGGATTCGTGGCACGAACTCGGCAAGGGCGACGAATCACGCGCGCAGGAGCGGAGCACATCGGAGTCGCATTTCGCGCGCAGCAGTCGGCGCCCGACGATGAAAGTGCGCCACCGCTCTTCGGCGGGTGAGTGGCAGCGGTCTACTGCCCGAATCCCTGGGGTGAACTCTCAGCGCCCGGCGCGAAACTTGTCGTCGATCCACCTGTGCCGGGGATCCGGATCGACGCAAAGAAGGATGTGTTGTCAACAATCTGATTGAACGAGGCACCGACCGAGAGGTAAAAGTCAGGAAACATGCGCGTGAGACCAACCGATGCGCTTCGAAAGTTCGACTCGACGAGGTCGTACTGCGGGCTCACCGTCAGCGAATACTGCTTGGTCAATTGGTACGCGACGCCACCCTGCAGAAGCTCATCCGCGGGATACAGCCCAGAGGTGTCGAACGTGTTGACGTATCGATACTCGAGATAGAAACGAACGTCTGGCGATTGCTGGATGCTTCCGCCGATCGTTCCGCGACCAAGATCGTTGAGTCCGAAACTGTTGATCGAGTTGCCGCGATCCTGAAGCAGATAGGTTCCCTGCCCATAGAGCGAAAGTGCATCGCTGAGTTGCATCGTCGCGCTTGCGTACAAGTGGTCTCCCCACTGCGAATACTCTGGGCGCCAGGAGTAGAAACTTGGCATTGGCGACTGTGCGTATCGCAAGCCAAACGGATCTGGTGTTGGGGCGGCTGATTGCTGCATCGAATCCCCCTGGTTGTCCAGCACAGCTCCAACATTCAGCACAACCCAGTCGACAGACCGCCAGTTTCCTGGCCCGCCACGCATCGTTTGAAGTTTGTTCGTCACTCCGGCTTGCACCACCGCAGCACCAGACGTGGCTTCGATTTCTTGATCGTAGACAGGCATGTCGAGCACGCTGTTCGATTCCCATCCGTACCAGAGCATCGCGTTGGGTTGGATGACGTGGTGGAGCCGATTCAGATCGAAGAACGAACTCCGAACCGAGTTGTACTTCGAGGTGAGCTCGGCTGACATGCGAGTGCCCACTCCGACGAGCGACCTGATGTCAGAACTCTGCGCCGAGTAGTCCTGGAAGTTATTGAGGATGTATGCCGCGACCTGCCCGTGCGCAAATGGGACGAATTTGACCGGACCGGCCGAGAGCGGCACTGCGATCTCTTGGCGCGTGTAAAGCCTTGATCGCACGAGGTCGTCGTAGCCAGCTTGGTCGTATGTGTCGCGAATGTCCTGACCCGCAGCGAACGCAGTCTCCTGCGAGAACGCGAGCGTGCTGATGCCGAGGCTCCCGGCAGTTCCCGATTGAACCTGAAGGCGCATCAGATTTGCGGAATAGTTCTGAGTCCAAGTAGCGCGATCACCGAAGAGCGACTCGCCGTATCGCTGGTAGGCGAGTTCTGGGAACTTATCGACCGAGTAGGGTCGCGAAGCGATCATGTATGCGTTGGAGAGGAACTCGTTGGGGTTGTACTTCAGAAGCAACGAAAGCGACGTGCTGCCGTTCTGCCAATTGAGAAATCCGCTCGACTCGAACTCACGGCGCTGCATGTAGTCATCCCACCGAAAGACCGAGACAAAGGTCTCGTCGCTGAAGAGTGCGAGCTGTGTGTCGAGAGTCACATCACCTGCAAGTTGACCTTTCCAATCCGCTTGGATTTCACCGCGGTATTGATCGGGGCTCGTGACGATGCCGCCTGCAGCAGTCTGCTCTTCGTTTTGGAAGTCGTAGAACCCGACTGTCTTGAGACTGCCGTCGCCTCCGAAAATGTTGGCGCGTGCTTCAAGCCCAAGTCCGACTGCGTTCTTCGTATATGCCTCTTGGATCAATCTGACTTCTGTGAGCGGCTCGGGGCGCTCCTGTCCCATCAAGTCGAAGAGATCCCACTCTGACTTGATGACCGTGCCTTGATAGTCCTGAAACCCGACATTGAGGTACTTCACGGGAACTTGGTTCGGCGATCCCTCGATCCATGGCCAGTAAAAGAAGGGAACGCCGCCAGCGCGAAGCGTCGCGTGGGTTCCGGTCATGATCGATTCAGTTCCAGCGCCTTCGTTCGCATCTCGGATCGTGAGTCGCTGGACCCCGACCGAAAGGTGCGGCGTGAAAAACTCGCTCGTCGAAACACGCGCGTTTTCGGCTTCGAATTCGCCGTTTGCGAGCTGGCGCATTTCGTCGGCGCGGGCGTAGGCAAGAATGCCGTTGCGCGTGGTCGTGCGCATGACGGCATCCATCACGATCGCCTGATTCTTCGCGAAGTCGTAGTACATCCTGCGCCCACGCAGCGTGTATCGAAAATCAGTCGCGACAACATCCCCTTCGAGATAGACGCCCGTGACATCCTTCGCGTCCATGATCCCGGATGCGGCTGCTGGATCTGGTCCAGAGGCGCCAGCGGCACTTCGCGGCGCGAGGAAAATGACAGCGCGATCAGCAGAAAGTTGCAGCTCCTTGATGGGACCAGTACCAGGAGGGCTGGAGAAATCGACACGCACCGAATTCGAGAGCATGACACAGTTGCCGTTCGTGTCGATGGTCGTCTCGCCTGCGGAAAAGGTCACTGTGCCTTCATGCGAGAGCATCGAAGACTCGCTGGCGACCCTTTGCACATTGGAAGGTGCAGGTTCTTCCACGACAGGAGATTGCATCACAGGGTCACCAACCACTAACGGGGGCTCAACGATTGCAATCGGCGCGTCGAGTTGAGGACGCGATCGAAGGAGTGCACCCTTCGCGACCGATTCGAGATATCCATGCAGTCGCGTGGTACCTCTGCGAAGGATCGGATTCTCAGGCGGAGCTTCGTCATTGATGACCACTGCAGAGAGGGTGACTTCGCCTCGCGTGCTTCCCGTCACGAGGAGGTCACTGCCGCTCGCACCGAGTCCGGCGCGGCGAGTTGGTTCTTCGGCTTCCGGAAAGTAGACGGCGATTTGATTGATGACACCCCCAGCACTTGGCAAACGGTTGATCCAGATGATCGCCGTGCTGCTTGAGAACAGATAGCCGCCAAACTTCACTCGGACATCCCCCTCGATCTGGAGCCGCTTGGTGTCATCGACGGTCCAAGACCATGCGCGGACACCGTCCAGGACGATGTCTGAGGCAACTGGTTCTATTGGAATCACGAATCCTCCCAAGGACTCGCCGGTGATGGGTTCATCGCGCAGTTCCTGAGCAAGGCTTTCGCCTGCGACAGTCAGGAGGACCACGAAGCAGGTGACGATCGCACCGATCCAACTTTTCCGGCGACGCCCTCCAAGACTTTCGAAAATGTCTTTGCGCTCTGCGAGGTGCACCTTGTGTGCGATGGTACGAAGAGTCTCTAACCCCGGTATGCAATCGGCTGGTGGGCGGATCCCCCGAGTTCCTTGATGAGCGTCATCGCCGCGAACCCCGCCCCTGCAACGGCGAGCGCGACGAAACCCCATCCATTCTCCCCCCAAGAAAAGAGCCAAGCAGCGGCATAGAGAGACTGCCAGAGTGCCCCGTATCGCGCGACCTTTTCCGATGCAATGGCTGGGGAAGTTGCGCGCTTGATTTTGCGACGGACGGTGATCACAAATCCGACGAACGCGAGGATTGGGAAGATGAAACCGTACTGCGGCGTCGAGTCTGGCCAGAAAGATCCCGAAGATTTCGAGACGCCAAACCAGATCACGAACACACTGCATGTGATCCACCCGAGGATCAACAAACTGAGTGCGCGCCGCGAAAGCGCTGGGCGCTTTGCCAGCACGAAATGCATGATCGTGGCGACGATGGTCGCGTGTGTCAGCGCCAGCCACGCGGGGAGCGTAAACGTGAACTGATCGTTTGGGATCAGCATGTTTCCCGCATGGAGGATCCCAATTGTCAGGAGCCCAACTCCTGGGATGTGCTTGGCGATCGCGTTGTAGAAGAGCGTTCCACCCGCAATCATGAGGGAAATGAAGAGCGCATCCGGCCCAAATGACACCACGCCCACGAGCGCTAGAAGGAGCGATGCGAGTGCGACGGTAAACGCCTGAGTCGTTCCAATTTCGCCCGAAGCAATGGGGCGATTTGGGCTGAAAATCCGGTCGTGTCGTGCATCGAGGAGGTCGTTGAGGGCGGCTGCAAATGAAAAGAGTCCGACTGCGGTGACCGCTGAACAGACCAGCGCCTGTGCGAGCGGCATCGACGCGACCGGCATGTAGTGGTACTCGTCATTGCTGCGCGAGAGCACCACGATCAACCAGAGGTCGGTCACGGCGCCGAATGCCATCGAAAGTCGGGTCAATTCGACCGCGGAAACCACTTTCCTAGATACGCCGAGCACCTTCGCAGGTTACCATTCCGATCCGCATGAAATCGACAGAGTGCAACTCGAATCAACAGCGAAGCCCAGTGAGCGCTCGTGGACTGCGAGTCGCGGTCGTGCGCAGCAACTATCACCAAGACATCTGCTGCGGACTGGCGGCGGGTGCGCGCGATGCGTTCATCTGCGCGGGTGGTGACATCGCAGATCTCATCGAAGTGGAGTCGCCGGGTGCTTACGAACTTGTTGCGATTGGCGGAGCGCTTGCGGATCGCGCCGATATCGACGCGGTGGTTGCGCTTGGCTGTGTGCTCACAGGCGAAACGAGCCACGACCGTTATCTCTGCGATGCGGTTGCGAATGGACTGATCGGTATCACGCTGCGCACGGGGAAGCCCGTTGCATTCGGGGTGCTGACTTGCGTCACGATTGACCAAGCTCGCGCCCGATCGGGATGCGCGAGTGCAGGTCTCGCCGCTTCGAAGGGTCTGAGCAATAAGGGAACCGAGGCGATGCACGCCGCAATTTCGGCCGCTTGCACGATTGCGCAGATCAGTCGGGGTGGACTTGCAGATGCGGTTCCCGCCACAAGACCGCTGACTGGAGCACACCAATGAGTGTCGCACACGAGCAGCGGTGCTGCGCGCTCCAAGCGATGTTTCAGTTTGACCTCAGCGGCCAAGCCGATGTTGCGCTGCTGAGAGATTCCTTTGAATCGCGTGCGCGCGAAGCCCGCTCGCTGGATCCTCTCGAGCGCGAGTGCGACTTCACGCTGCCGGCAGTTGCGGGGGGGCTCGAACTTGCCGAGAAGGCATGGGCGACCCGCGAGGAGGCGGATCGGGTCATCCAAGAGCTGACTCCAGAGTGGACGCTCGTCCGCCAACCCAACATCGACCGGAACATTTTGCGGCTTGGGTATTGGGAACTGAAGCACGGCGGCGTTCCGATCGCCGTCGCAATTGACGAGGCAGTCGAATTGGCGAAGGCGTATAGCCATGAGAAGAGCCCGCCATTCGTGAACGCGGTTCTTGATCGAATCGCACATGGCAGCGCAGCGCCGGTGGCGGGAGAAGATGTTTCTGCCGAAGCGACAGCCCTCACCAACGAGTAGGAGGTTTGCGTGTTCTTCAAGTCTGCTATCGATGCGCTGAGGAGGGGGTTGCTCCGGAGCGCTTCGGCGGTTGGTGCGGGATTGCGCAGCATTCTGCATGGTCGAGCGCTCGACGATGCGCTCATCGATCAGGTTGAAGCCCAATTGATTTCGGCCGACGTCGGAGTGAGAGCTGCGCGCGAGATTGTCGCGTCTCTGCGCAGCGAGTTTCGATCTGGAAGACTCGAGCGCGGCGAGGACGCGCTCGAACATCTGAAGCGAACCATGAAGTCGCGCCTGGCGCCAGCGGATGGGAAGTCCCTCGAGATTGCGGCGACGACCAAGAAGCCAGCGGTCGTGCTGGTCGTTGGTGTGAATGGCGTTGGGAAGACCACAAGTGTTGCCAAGATCGCCCACTCCATTCGGAAGTCGGGGAGAACTGTGCTGCTGGCAGCAGCTGATACCTACCGTGCAGGTGCGGTCGCGCAACTCGCAATCTGGGCAGAGCGACTGAATGTCGAAGTCGTGCGCGGCGCGCCGGGTGGCGATCCCGCTGCTGTTGCCTACGACGCGGCCGAGGCGGCGGTGACGCGTGGATTCGATGTCCTGCTGGTGGACACCGCGGGGCGACTTCACAACGAGGGCAATTTGATGCGTCAACTCGTGAAGATCCGTGATGTGATCCGCAAGAGGATTCCGGATGCGCCACATGAGACGCTTCTCGTGCTTGACGCGACGAGTGGTCAAAATGCCCTCGTGCAAGCCGAGGCATTTCGAAAGTCCGTCGATATCACGGGCATATTCTTGGCCAAGATGGATGGAACTGCACGCGGCGGAGTGGTGATCGCAATCCACGACGCGCTTGGAGTGCCAGTCAAGTTGATTGGCGTTGGCGAATCTCCAGAAGATGTTGAGCCTTTCGATGCAGATCGGTTTATCGACGCGGTGTTTTCGCCAGGTGCCGCTACGATTTCTGCATGACCTCGCGCGCGTTCACGCTGATAGAGCTGCTTGTCGTGATCGGCGTGATCACACTCTTGACAGGATTGATCATGCCGGCTTTCAAGATGGTCAGGGCCGAGTCGTACAACGCGGTCTGCCTCAGCAACCTTCGGCAGAATTTCATCGCATGGCAGTCGTACCAGGCAATGAACAAGGGAATCCTTCCCATGTGCGAGTTCCTGCCCGTTGTGACACCACAAGGCGTCGAGGGCGGTCTCCCCAAGTTGCTTGCCAAGTACCTCGCCCCCGACAGCGCGACTTGGTTGTGCCCAGCGGATGACGATTCGGATTCGCGTGACACGGGGACGAGTTACACATACTTGCCTGGACTCCTTCGCTTTACGCCGCAGGTGCAGATGGAGGTCGCGCAAGTGCTGATGGCGCTACCGCCGGAGACGAGTGAGCTTCAACGCCAAACCATTCGGTTGCGGACTGAGGCAAAGTTAGTTGCGACCCTTTTCGAGAGTGACACGAAGGGGCTCTTCCCGATCCTGCTCGACAGTGCCGATCGACATCCCGGAACGCGCGTTCCCCGCAACGGGCTCTATCTTGATGGTGCAACGCGGGCGATCAAGGTGGAGCAGACAGCGACCGCCGATTAGCACAAGAGACGAACGTGGCATTCATTGACTTTCACGAATTGAAGTACCTCCTTCGGGAACGACGAGACCAGTGGCTTCGCATCGGAGCGACGCTTGCGGTGTTGGCGCTCGTGGTTTTCGGTGCGTGGTGGTGGTTCTCGATCCGTTGGCGTCCGCCGCCATCGATCTTCGACACGCCAGTTGATGACGTGCTTGGATATCTGGCGATGGACGACTTCAATGAACTGCCGCTCGATGAGCGCATGCGATTTCTCCTAGAGCTCAGTGATCGCTTTCGCGGGATGGAATCATCCGACAGCGCGGCGATGGCGGGGTTTTTCGCTGGACTCACCGGACCAGTCCGCAAGCAGATGACTCAAAACGTGCGGATTCTCGCACGCGACATCCTTGTTCAGGGGGCGTCGGGATACTTTGCCGCGTCGCCGAGTGACCAAGGCAAGTACATCGACGCTTGGGTTGTGAACTGGACCAAGATGGCCGAGAAGTTGACGCGAGGAGAGGAGAGCGAGAGGACCGACGAGGAGCGCCTCAAGCGGATTCAGTCTCAGTCTGACCGAGAGGAAGAGCGACTGAAAGAGAACACAATTCCGTCGCTCGGTGAAGATGGCGCGCTTGGCTTCATGAGCATCTGGCAGAAGGAAATTGAAGTGACTGCGAACCCCAAACAACAGGGGCAGGTCGCGCGATTTCTAGACGACGTTCGCAAGCGCTATTCAAATGCATTCTGAGCGCGGGCTGCAGGGCGGCAGCACACTGCCGATCGAGGAAGTTGCTGGCGAAATTGTCTCGAGGCTCTCGGCTGAGCGAACGCTCGTGCTCGTCGCTGAGACGGGATCTGGAAAGACGACGAAGGTCCCGCAAATCATGCTGAAATCTGGGATGGGCGAGAGAGGCAAGATTGTCGTGCTGCAGCCGCGTCGGCTCGCAGCTCGCGCAGTCGCGCGAAGAGTTGCGCATGAACTTGGGGAGAGCGAAGGCGGCACCGTCGGATATCGAACTCGCTACGAACGCGTCGAGAGTGAACGAACAAGAATTCTCTTCATGACCGACGGACTCTTCGTTCGGCTCGCTCAGGGGAACCCCAATCTTGACGGCATCGGTGCAGTCATTCTGGATGAGTTTCACGAGCGTGGAATCTCAAGCGACTTGGCTGCGGGTTGGGTTCGGCGGTTGAGGGAGCGCAGGCGAGAGGACCTTCGAGTCGTCCTCATGAGTGCGACGCTCGACGCGGCGCGTCTGGCCGAGTTCTTTGGGGTGAAGCCGATCGTGGTCCCGGGGCGGCTGTACCCCATCGACATTCGCTATGCCGGCGAGAGATCCGGCGTGGATGTCGTTGGCCGCGCTGCTGCAGCGGTCGCAGAGGCGATGGGCGATCCGCGCGAGGATCTTGGCGATGCGCTTGTGTTCATGCCAGGTCGCCGCGAAATCCAGATGACAATCGAGGCGCTCGAAATGAGGATCCCGCGGGGTCAGTTCGACCTTCTGGCGCTGCACGGCGGCCAAACTCCGCAGGAACAGGATCGTGCGCTCGGCTCTTCGCAGAAACGCAAGATCGTCGTCGCGACCAACATTGCCGAGACGAGCCTCACGATCTCAGGAGTGCGACTTGTTGTCGACAGCGGGCTCGCACGGGTGCACCGCTTTGATCCGCTGCGAGATCTCAACGCGCTGAAGTTGGAGCCGATTAGCCAAGCGAGCGCGCGCCAACGCGCTGGTCGCGCAGGGCGAACAGGACCAGGAGCCTGTGTGCGACTCTGGAGCGAGAGTTCGCATGGCCGCCGACCAGAGTTCGATTCGCCGGAGATTCATCGCATTGATCTCAGCGAGTCATTCCTGAGTCTGGCAGCACTCGGCGAGCGCGATCCGATGCAGTTTCCATGGATTGATCCACCGCGTGAATCGGCGCGAGATCGTGCGTGTCGAGTGTTGGTGGCTTGCGGCGCGTTTGACGAGTCGCTGAAGCTGACTCCAACTGGGCAATCCATGTCGCAGATCCCAGCGCATCCGAGGCTTGCGCGAGCGCTTCTTGAGGGTGCCCATCGCGGCTGCGCCGACCGTGCGTCGTTGTGGGCGGCGCTGCTTTCGGAGCGCGATCCATTTGATCGAGTCAATTCCGAGGCGATGCGGGCAATTCTCGAGGCGGACGATCACCCGAGCGACATGATCGCGCGCGAGCGCGCCCTGAATGCGGGGCGTGGATCGCGGCGGCAATTTTCGGCGATCGACAATGATGCAGCCCGCGAAGTGTTGCGCTCCGCCGAACAGTTGGAGCGCGCCGCGCGCCGCGTTGGGGCAAAGCCATCCGGTGCTGCAGCTGGCGCTCTTGCGTCGAACCTCGCCTCGACCGAGGCGCTCTGTGAATCATTCATGCTCGGGTTTCCAGACAGAATTGCGTGGAAAGGGGATCGAAATCGACCACATGCGAGCATGGCTGGCCGTCGGAAGGTTTCGATCGACCGCCGCTCTATGCACGAGGGGTCGGGACCACTTCTTGCTTTCGAGGTTCGCGAAACCGGCGGTGGCGACACAGTCGACACAACGCTCTCGATGACCGCGGCACTCGAGCAGGGGTGGGTTGAGTCGACTCTGCCTCATCGATTCACTTCGCGCATCGAAGAGCGGTGGGAGCCGTCGTCTCAATCGGTGGAAGAGGTCGAGGAGCGTCTCTTTGATGCGACTGTCATCGAACGGACCGTACGCCCTCCCCGAAATCTGACCGATGCCGCGCTGTTGATCGCTTCAAAGATGATCGAGGATGGGCTTCGGACGGACGACTGGGTTGATCAAAGTCTCACGTGGATTACCAGAGTTCGGTGGGTCGCTGAGCAGTTTCCAGATCGCGCACTCCTTGCGTACACAGATGACGACCTTCGCGTGCTTCTGGCAGAGGTCGCAGCGGGGGCAACTCGTTGGAGTCAGGTGCGGTCGCGACCCTCCCTCGAAGTCGTGTTGAGCGCGCTTTCGTACGAGGACCAGACATTCGTCGAACGGATGGCTCCCGCTTCGATTCGCCTGCCGACCGGATTCCGAATGAAACTTGAGTACGAGATCGGCCAACCACCGGTAGGGCGCGCAAAGATTCAGGACCTCTACGGGCTCGACGCATCGCCGAGAGTCGCAGATGGTCGCACCGCGATTCGATTAGAGATCCTCGGGCCGAATCGCCGACCGCTGCAGATCACATCAGATCTTGCTGGATTCTGGCGAGGTCTGTATCCAGAGATTCGAAACGAAATGCGACGTCGCTACCCTCGCCACGAGTGGCGTTAGCAGCGGCGCGCAGCGCGATCGCCTGAAAATCCACTATTCGAGATTGTCGACTCCGAGCAGTGCGTCGCCTTGGAGGTGGCGCCGTGGGTGAACTCCCTGCCGGATGCCTTCCTCGTCGGCGATCGGTGGATCTGATGCGAACCTCGGCAACTTCGGCGCCCAAAGCCGACGACCCGAATGAACTTCGTGCAAGATGTCGACGGCTTCGCGCACATCATCGGTGACGCGAAACATCTCAAAGTCTTCTGCTGAGATCGTGGCATGCTCTTCAGCGAGCGTCGTGCGCATCCAGTCAAGAAGCGGTTGCCAGAATTTCGTTCCGATCATGACCACTGGAAATGGAACGATCTTGAGAGTCTGGATCAGCGTCAATGCCTCGAACAATTCATCCATCGTGCCGAAGCCTCCGGGGAAGATGATGAATCCCCGAGCGTGCTTGACGAACATGACCTTGCGAACGAAGAAGTATCGAAAGTTGAGTTCAATGCTCTGGTAGGGATTTGGCTTCTGTTCGAATGGCAGAGAAATGTTGAGTCCGACGGAAACACCCGCCGCTTCGACGGCACCCTTGTTGGCCGCTTCCATAATTCCTGGTCCGCCGCCAGTGATGACTGCGAAGCCCCGCTGCACGAGCAGCCGCCCGCACTCAACCGCCTGCAAGTACTCAGGTTTCTCTGGGCGCGTGCGAGCGGAGCCGAAAACAGCGACCGCAGGACCGATTCGCACGAGTGTGTCGGTCGCATCGACGAACTCGCTCATGATTCGAAGGGCCCGCCAGGCCTCATGTTGCAACGCCTGTTTGATGTGTTTGGATTCCATTGCGTAGAGGACTACACTCAAAGTCCTATGAATAGCAAGCCACTTGGTCGGACAGGTTCGAAGTCATCCACACCAGCCAAGGGCGGCGCCAAGCGCGCCGCGCCCGCGGCAAAGACTTCGAAGGACGTGCGCGCCAACACCCCGGGAGCGAAGTCGGCGAAGGAAAGCGCCAAGCCAGTGCCCGTCGCAGCCAAGGTGGACATCAGCGGGTATCAGGCGGCGCTCAAGTGGCTGGCCGATCGTCCAGACATCGAGCGAATGCGAGTTGTGAAGTACGACGAGAGCACCTTCAAACTCGATCGCATGCGTGCGTTGCTTGCGGCGATGGGCAACCCACACGAATCGATCAAGACAGTTCATGTTGCAGGCACAGTCGGCAAGGGTTCGACCTGTGCAATGATTTCTCACATGTTGACCGAGTGCGGCTACACGGTCGGGGTCTACACCAGCCCCCATTTCGTAGATGTGCGAGAGCGCATCGCGATTGGCGATCGATTGATCACGAAGCCCGCGATGGTTGAAATGGCGAAGAAGGTTCAGGCGGCTGCAGCGAAGGCCAAGGTTGATCCAACATTCTTCGAGGCGATGACGGCGATGGCGTTCAAGTACTTCGAGGATGAGGCCGTGGATATCGCGGTGATCGAAGTGGGCTTGGGCGGTCGACTGGATTCCACCAACGTCTTGACCCCAATCGTGAGTGTTGTGACAACGATTGATTTCGATCACACGCGACTTCTCGGCGATACCCTCGCGAAGATCGCGCGCGAAAAGGCGGGAATTTTCAAGCGCGGTGTTCCAGCAATCATCTTTGACGGACCGACAGAAGTGAACCGCGCCTTCGTGGAGGCAGCCGAGAAGGCTGGGGCAGAACTTCGCATCGTGAACAAAGACATCGAATTCTCCAGTCGATTCTGCACTTCACCCGAACTCGGGCCACACACGCGCGTCTGTTACTACACCAAGCAGTCGCGAATCGAGCACCTTCCAGTTCCGCTTCCTGGCGAACATCAGGCAACGAACTGCGGGCTCGCCCTCGCTGCGATCGACTGCGTTCGTGCCGCAGGATTTGCGTGCCCGGAACATCTTGTGACGGGAGGGCTCGCAAAGACCAAGGTGATGGGACGGATGGAACTCATCAGCGATCGCCCGCGCGTCCTCATTGACGGAGCACACAACCCTGCGAGCTTGAATGCGCTCATGCGATGCGTGGGCGCGCATGTCCCCTACGACAGCATGGTCTGCGTCTTCGGTTGCTGTCAAGACAAGGACGTGGGCGAGATGCTCGATCGACTCAATCTTGGCGCTGACAAGGTGATTTTCACGCGCGCGACGGGCAACCCCCGTGCCGCCGACCCACATGAACTGCAGAAGTTGTTTCAAGAGCGAAGCGGCAAGATGAGTCAGGTTGCTCGAACGGCAGGCGAAGCGATTCAGTTGGCTCTTCGTGCGACGAGCCAAGACGATCTCGTTTGCGTCACTGGAAGCTTCTACGTGGTTGGAGATGCCATGAAGTACCTCCAAGAGCAATCCATGTTCCAGTTGCGACGTCCGCAGGCGGTGTAAGCGGGGAAGCAACGGGCATTCGGTGGTCGGGCTGTAGCGGTCGCGTTGAATTGAACGCCGTCATCGTCGGCGCAAGTGAATAGACTCGGCTTTCTATGGCCGAACACGAAACGCCCCATCGATACGACGCGAAGTGCGCGGGAGAATTGGAACCGCGCTGGCAGTCCGCGTGGCTGAAGGCGGAGTTGTTTCGTGTTGCCAACCCAGGCGATCCTGACTTCGATGGGTCGAAGCCGAAGTACTACATCTTGGACATGTTTCCGTACCCGTCGGGCGCAGGGCTGCACGTTGGGCATCCAGAGGGATACACCGCCACGGACATCGTCTCGCGATACAAAGTGATGCGGGGTTTCAACGTGCTCCATCCAATGGGCTGGGATGCATTCGGTTTGCCTGCCGAGCAGTACGCGGTGCAGACAGGAGTCCATCCCGCAGTGACAACCCAGACAGCGATCGGAAACTTTCGGCGCCAGTTGCAGCGACTTGGTTTTTCGTATGACTGGTCGCGCGAGTTTGGAACGATCGATCCCGACTATTACAGATGGACCCAGTCGATCTGGTTGCGCGCCTATCACTCGTATTACGACACGGTCGACCAGCGCGCCCGCCCGATTGCAGCGCTTGAGGCGATGATCGCGAAGGAAGATCGAGTGATTGCGGTCGGCGGGTGCGAGTTGCGCTGGTCGCAGTGCAGCCCTCAGCAGCGCCAGGCGCACTTGGATACCCATCGGTTGGCGTATCTGGGCGAGCAGACGGTGAACTGGTGTCCTGCGCTTGGCACCGTTCTTGCGAACGAGGAAATCATCGACGGACGCAGCGAACGCGGAGGGCATCCGGTCCTTCGCATGCCG
>CAYHHO010000028.1:0-28010 GCA_964356445.1 uncultured Singulisphaera sp.
TTCGCTTGGTGATTGGGTTCGGTCGCCGAGGACTGTCTGAGTCCTGGGGTTTGCACTGCGCCGTGCAGCACGCTGTGTGCCTCGACTGCGGGCACGCTGTGTGCCTCGACTGCGGGCACGCTGTGTGCCTCAACTGCGGACTCGCTGTGTGTCTCAGTCGTTCTGGTGCCTGACGACCCGACCTTCGATGAGGAAGATCACATCGTCTGCGACATGCGATGCAAGGTCAGCGATTCGCTCGAACCGCTGGGCAATGCTGAGCAACTCGATCGCAAATGCGGAGGACTCGCCGCTTTTTGGCATCTCTTCGCGAGCCCAGATCATCACCGTCTTGTGGATGTCGTCGATTCGTTGGTCGGATCGCCGGACTTGCCGACAGAGTTGCGCGTCCTCGTTGGTCATGGCGGACAACACATCCGAAAGCATGGTCCTCGATCCAAACGCGAGGTCGATGAGTGCTGGCGGAAGTTCGACCGCCTCCGCTCCAGTCAGTTTGAGTATTCGCTTGGCAATCCCGCGCGCGAGATCGCCGATGCGCTCCAGTTCTCCGCTGATGCGGATCACCGCGAGCACAAAACGAAGGTCGGCCGCGACTGGATGCGCGAGCGCAAGGAGTCTCATGCACTGGGCCTCAATGGCGACCTCCATTTGGTCGATTTCATCGTCCCCCTTGCGGACCGCTTCGGCAGTTTCGAGATTTGAATCGATGAGGGCATCGACAACTGCGTTCACGCGCTGCTCAACAACCGCGCCCATGCCCAACAGTGAGCGGCGCAGTTCAATGATGTCGCTTTGTAGGTTGACTGGCACGTTTCTCCTTTGATCTCAATGTTCCTGCGGATCAGCCAAAACGACCAGTGACATAAGCTTCGGTCTGGCGCTCCCGAGGCGTTGTAAACAGCACATCTGTAGAGCCCGTTTCGATGAGCCGACCTTCGTAGAAGAATGCGGTCGTGTCCGAAACTCGCGACGCCTGCTGCATGTTGTGGGTGACGATCACGATCGTGTAGGTCGCGCGCAACTCTCGGATGAGTTCTTCAATCGACGCGGTCGAGCGCGGATCGAGCGCCGAGCAAGGCTCATCCATCAACAGCATTTCAGGACCGACCGCGATCGCGCGCGCGATGCAAAGCCGTTGCTGCTGACCGCCCGAAAGCCCGAGTGCTGAACTCGTGAGTCGATCCTTGACTTCGTTCCAGAGCGCTGAAGCTCGCAGTGACTGTTCGACCAATTCCTCAAGATCCGTGGGGGAGTAGATCCGGTGGAGACGTGGCCCGAAAGCGACATTGTCGAAGATGGACTTTGGGAATGGGTTCGGCTTCTGAAAGACCATGCCGACGCGGCGGCGCAAGTCGACCACGTCAATCTTGGGATCGAGCAGATCGAGGCCGTGCAGCGAAAGGTCTCCGCTGGCGCGCGCGCCTGGAATGGTGTCATTCATCCGATTGAGCCAGCGCAGCAGCGTGCTCTTGCCACACCCAGACGGTCCGATGAAAGCGCAAACCTGTTTCGCGGTGATGTCGAGATCAATCGCATGCAGCACCTGATTCTCGGAGTACCAAGCCGAGAGCCCGCGCATCTCGACGGCGTTTGGTGGGCGTGAATCCGCCCGCGTGCTGGCCGCGGCCTTGGTCGGTGGCGATGTGGTGGGCTGCTCCATCTTGGTCTTCTGGAAGGGTAGGGTGTTCATGACTGCAGCGGTCGCTGGAGTTTCTGTCGAATGATGATGGCGATGGAATTGAACGCGAGCAGGACGACAAGTTGCACGATGATCGCCGCCGCTGCGATCTTGTGAAAGTCTGCCTGCGGGCGCCCAGCCCAGTTGAAGATCTGCAGCGGAAGGACCGTGAAATCGCTCATGAGATTGGTGGGCGTCTGGAAGACGAGCAGGAATCCGCCGATCACGAGAAGAGGGGCGGCTTCGCCAATGGCGCGACTCATCGAAAGGATCGCGCCCGTCATGATGGTTGGCAGTGCAGCAGGGAGCGTGACATTCCAAACCACTTGCCACTGCGTCGCCCCGAGCGCGAGTGCAGCTTGCCTGAGGGACTGCGGCACCGACCGGAGTGCTTCCTGGCTCGCAACGATCATGATGGGCAGAACGACCAGTGCGAGCGTCAATCCACCCGCGAGGACGCTCGGGCCGAACGGCAATTGGATGAAGAAGAGGCTCTCCGAGTTGCCAAGCGACCAGGGTTCGTCGCTCGTTCGAATGCCGAAAAACCTCACGAATGCGACCAGCGCGAGGATTCCATAGACGATGCTTGGCACGCCGGACAAGTTGGAAATGTTGAGTTGGATCAGTCTTCTCAATCGCGATCGGCGCGCATACTCCTCCAGGTAAATCGCCGTACCGACCCCCAGTGGGATCGCCACGAGTGCGCAAATCGTGCAGACCCAGATCGAACCCATCAGCGGAGCGAGGATCCCCGCCTGCAACGGCTTGCGCGAAGCGAATGATGTGAGGAAGCTCCACGAGAGCGACCCCGCTCCTTCGATCGCGATCGAGATGAGAAGCGCCGACAGCACGAGGACTGCAAGCGTCGTCGCCGCGAGGCAACTGGCGAGCATGAGGCGATTCGAGAGCGTTCGCCGTGACTGCGGGATGAGTCGCCCAACAGTCACTCGTACTCCTCCCGGTAGCGCTTGAGGATGATGGCGCCAACCCACGTCATCGCAAAGGTCATCAGAAAGAGCGTGAACGCCACGGCGTAACTCGATCGGTACTCGATTCCTGCGGCGGGGGCGTCGCCCAAGAAAATCTGCACCATGTATGCGGTCATGGTCTGGACCTGCTGGGTCGGGTCTGCCGTCAACTGTGCGAGTCCACCTGCAGCGAGCGCCACAATCATGGTTTCGCCGATTGCGCGTGTGAGCCCGAGTAGAAACGCAGCGACCACTCCAGAGAGTCCAGCGGGAATGACCACCTTTGCGGTCACATCGAACTTCGTCGCGCCGAGCGCGTAAGCCCCGTCTCGAAGGGATGCCGGTACCGCGCGGAGCGCATCCTCGGAGAGCGAGCAGATGATCGGAAGAATCATGATCCCGACAGCAAGCCCGGCGCTCATCGCGTTGTAGGTCCCGAATCGTTCGGACATCGGCTGCAGCAGGACGGGTGTGATGAAGGTCAATGCGAAGAATCCATAGACGACGGTCGGAACGCCTGCGAGGACCTCCAGCATCGACTTGAGGATCGCGCGCTTTCGCGGCGACGCGTACTCGCTGAGATATGTCGCGGTCAGTAGTCCAACTGGAAGCGCGAAGAGCCCAGCGATTGCGGTGACGAGCAGCGTGCCGCCGACGAGCGGCAGGACTCCAAAGAGCGGCTTCGCCCCGAGGAGCGGGCTCCACTCTGTCCCAGTAAAGAATCCCCAGAGCGAAACTTCAGGGTGATCTGCCATCGTGAAGAAACCGATCGTCTCTTCAATCAACACCGCGATGATCGCGGCAGTCGTGAGGAGACTCACGAGCGTGACCGCAATCAGTGCAGCTTTGATCAGCCCTTCAAAGAATGCGTGCGAAGACTCCGAGCGCGCGCGACTCCGCTGTGAGACTTCAGCAGCGGCTCGGGCAGCGATCGAAGTCATGGGTCAATCGCAATCGTATCGGCTTGAGGAGGGATCGCCCGACCGTTGAATCACGACTTACCGGTAGATCGAAGCGAACGAGCCGTCGACTTTCTTGCCATCAATCACGAATTGGGTTCCGATGCGACGGGACTTCCAATTCGCGTTCGCTTTCGTTTGAATATCGCTTGGGAGCATGACATAGCCGACCTCGCTGACGAGTTCATCGGACTGCGCAATGAAAAAGTCAACGAATGCAATGACCTCTGGCTTCGTCGCCTGACTGGCGTTGACATAAATGAACAGCGGTCGCGAGAGCGGATAGGTCCCGTCGTTGACCGTGGAACTCTGCGGTGAAATGGGTGCCCCCTTGGCATCGACGACTGGAACAGCGCGGAGTTTCTCTTTGTTCTCCTCGAAGTAAGCAAGACCGAAGAATCCGATCGAGTCCTGGTCGCCGCTCACTCCCATGACGAGGACATTGTCATCCTCTGAAACACTCAAATCGGAACGCACCTTTCCGTCCTTCCCGATGACCGCCTCCTTGAAGTAGTCAAAGGTTCCTGAGTCGGTGCCGGGCGAGTAGATCTTCATGGCGCGATCTGGCCACGACGGATCGATCTCCTTCCAAGTCTTCGAGCCGCCCGCAGAGTAAATCTGCTTGAGCTGTGCAATCGTGACCTGCTTCATCCAGTCATTCTTGGGATGGACGACGATCGAAAGGGCGTCGTAGGCGATTGGCAATTCGATGAACTCGATCTTGTTGGTCGCTGCGAGCGCGACTTCGCTCGCCGAGATCGGTCGAGACGCATCGGAGATCGCAGTCTCGCCCACGCAGAATCGCTTGAATCCGCCGCCCGTGCCTGAGATTCCGACGGTGACATTGACCTTCGGTGCAACCTTCGAGAATTCTTCTGCAACGGCTTCGGTGATCGGATAAACCGTCGACGATCCGTCGATTCGGATTGCTCCCTTGATGGAAGCGAGATCCGCCTTGCCGTCCTGAGTTGCGGCGATCGTGAGGGAAGCGGCAAGTGCGAAGCCCGTCGCGATCGCGAGCCGCATGCCGAGTTTCGTTGCCGTCGATTGGATCGTGTTGTTCATGTTTGTCATGGAGAAGAGTCTCCCGAGCGAATGTTCAGATTGCGTTCAGGTTTCGTTTGGTGATCGATAGGCACGCGGAATTCGCATGGAAACGGTGGTTCCGCCACTCTCAGGGCAGGTCAAATCGACGCTTCCGCCATGGACCATGGCGATGTGCTTCACGATGGAGAGCCCGAGTCCGGTTCCGCCGAGTTCGCGGCTACGGGCTCGATCGACTCGATAGAAACGTTCGAAGAGCCGCGGCAGATGAATCGGATCGATGCCGGGTCCTTGGTCGCAAACTTGGATGCAGATGGTGGAGTCATCCGTCTCTGCGGTGACGAGCACGCGAGACTTGGGCGGGGAAAACTTGAGTGCATTCGAGATGAGGTTGACCAGTGCCTGCGTGATCAATCCTGCGTTCGCGACGAATCGTGACGAGGCATCCCCGCGAATCTCGATCGACATCTCCTTCGCAGCGGCGACCAGTTCGAGTTGCTGCGAAGCGTCTTGCAAGATTCCCAGCACACTGCAGTCCGTGAAGTCCAGCGCGGTTCCAGCGCGAGGCTGATCGAGAAACGCGAGCAGCAGGATGTCTTCGACCAGTGTTGAAAGTCGATTGGTGTTTCGGTGGATCACCGCGAGGAAGTGTTCGACTTGGCTCGGGTCTTCCGAACCAATCTGCATGAGCGTCTCGAGGTACCCCTTGATATTGGTGATGGGGGTGCGAAGTTCGTGCGAGACATTTGCGGCAAAATCGGTTCGTACATTCTCGAGGCGCCGGAGTTGCGTGGTGTCGTCAATGGCGAGCAGCAGCCCAGTGGTCGCTCCAGAGTTGTCCCGCATGGGGTCCGCCGCGATCACAAGAGATTCAACGGTGCCTCCCGTGAGCCGGACTTCTCCAGTCATCGGGACCTTTGATTGAAGCGCCGCTTCGACGAACCGGAGGAAATCCGGTTGTCGAATGACTTCCGCGAGCAATCGCCCTCGGTACTCGTGCGAAGCGATGCTGAGCATTTTTTCTGCGACTTCGCTTGCGCTGGTGATTCGAAGTTGGATGTCGAGGGTGAGGAGGCCAGTCTGAATCGCTCCGACCAAGAGGCGAAGTTCATCGCGTTCGAGTTCCGCAGTCGCGAGCGCCTGCGCATAGCCGCGCTGCGCTCGTGCGATTCCTCGCTGGAGGCGTAAGGTTGGCTCGTCCGTGGAGTCTGGGATCGACGCTCCGAGTTCACCGTCGCCGATTCTCGCCAGCAGTGCATACAGCCGATGAGCTCGAATTGTGGCGATCCTGCGAGTCGCAAGAGCCCACGCTGCAAAGCAGACGGCGCAGGCAAGGACGCACAGAGTGACCTGCACTCCCGCGAGTGCAAGAATCGTCCCCGCCGCGAATCCGATCACCGCAAGGATGCGGACCAGTTTCGGGAGGGTCAGCGAATTCGTTTCAGCCATTCACCACGAAGATATCCGCACACTCGGGAAGGGGGACTTGTGCCTCGCTGACGAAGCGACGAACCCAACCACCGAGACGATGACGTCTTGGTTTCGCGCGGAGTGCTACGCCAATTGCTCTTCGGAGAATCGATAGCCCACGCCGCGCACGGTTTCGATGGCGTCGCCGAATTCCCCGAGTTTTCGGCGGATGGCAGTGACATGCACGTCAATCGTCCTCTGCGAGAGCACAGTCAAGGGTCCATGCACAGCTGCGATGATCTGGTCCCGCGTTCGAACAAATCCAGGTCGCTTCGCGAGCGTGCAGAGCAATTCAAACTCGGTGATCGTGAGCGAGACGGGCTGCCCGTCGGTGGTCACTGTGTGGCGCGCACGGTCTATGACGAGCTTGCCGTCGCAGCGCACCAATGCGTCATCGGCGCGTTCAGGCGTCGATGCTCCTCGCTTTCGCATGGCGTTCTGAAGCCGTGCCATGAGCACGCGAGGGCTAAATGGTTTCGTGACGTAGTCGTCCGCCCCCATCTCAATCCCAGCGATGATGTCTGACTCGCTGCCGCGTGCGGTGAGCATGACGACTGGAATTTCCTTGGTTTCGTCATCGGCTTTGAGCCTGCGGCAAACCTCCAGACCGTCGAGGTCGGGCAGCATCAAGTCGAGCACGAGCAAGTCGGGTTGCAACTCCCGGGCGATCTTGAGCGCTTCTCGCCCAGAGCGTGTGATGGTCACATCGATTCCATCTCGTTGCATATGAAACTTGACGAGATCGGCGATTTCCAATTCATCCTCAACAACGAGCGCAGTTCGAATTTCGATCATGTGGATTCTCGGTGCACAGTATGCCCCAAAGCGGTTGCCGCCCGCTCGGACCATGTGTGAAGATTGTGTGAATTGAGCGGATTGAACTTGACGAATGATCCATCGATTGCGCGCTGGGAAGCCCTGCCAGTGACCGCCGGCAGCGTCATCGGGCAGCCGTCTTCGGCGAGCGCTCCCAAGACCGCCATCGCCATCGACTCCCGCGCATCTGGCGGCACGCCGCAGGTGTCGGTCGAGAGAACGACTCCAGGTACCTCGCGTTTCAGTTGCGCCAGCAGGGCCTCATTTCGGATTCCTCCACCCGCGACGAAGATCTTCATCCGAGTGCGTGATGTTGTCGCAGGGGCTCGTTCTTCAATCGCGCGACCGATCACTTTCGCGATTGCGCTCGTCGCACTCGCGAGCGCGTCTGGTGGAGCGAGACGCGCGACGTGTTCCGCTGCCGTCGTGACGATCTCGTCGGTCGTGCCGAGCGACCGCGCCGATCGCCGCTGACTGTCGAGGAGGGCGAAGAGTGCTTCGACGGCTGCTGCGTTGGCGCGTCCTGCGAGCGCAACTTTCCCGCCTTCGTCGAACGGGATTCCAAGGGTTGTCCGCGTGATGTGATCGAGAAGTTGATTGCAGAGGCAGAGATCGCATCCCCGCACGAGCGCGATCCACTCTTCGATTCCCGCTCGAGCAGGGGGCGCCGGCGGAAGCAGAGTCGCGTTTGCGAAACCGCCAAGATTGAGGATCGCCCGCCACGATGTCTTCGATCGAAACATCATCCAATCCGAGAGTGGTGTGATGGGAGCGCCTTGTCCACCCGCAGCAAGATCCGCAGCGCGAAGGTTGCTGACGACGGTGCAGCCAAATTCCTGCGCGACGACGTTGGCATCGATCAACTGGAGCGACAAGGGCGGCTTGTGATAAAGAGTTTGCCCATGGAGCGCGATGAGGTCTGGGGCGCCGTACGCACGCGCAAGTTCTCGCAGCGGAGCAATGTGGGCGAGCGCGAGGTCTCGAGCCAATTCCACGAATGCGCCCGCGCTGAGAGGAACCTGCCGCTGAGCGCTGCGAAGTCGCTCGGCGAGGGCGCCCAGCGAGGCGCTCGACTGTCCAAGCAGTGTCGCGCGAGCCTTGAAACCTCGTCCGTCGATCCTGACTGCAGCGATATCGATGGCGTCGATGCTTGTGCCAGTCATCGCGCCGAAGACCAACCGAGTTCGCGGTGCTCTCGCCATGAGCGGCAGTATCGCAGTTGCTAGACTCGCGCGCCAATGCGCAAACGCATACTGGTGACTGGCGGAGTTGGTTTTCTCGGCTCCCACCTCTGCGATCGACTGGTTGCGCAGGGACACGATGTGACCTGCCTCGACAACCTGTTTACCAGCCAAGAATCGAACATCGAACACCTCAAGTCGAAGCCAAACTTCAAGTTTGTTCTTCACGACGTGACGACGCCGTTCACGTTCGAAGTCGACGAGATTTACAACCTCGCATGTCCCGCAGCACCAGGGCACTATCAGTACAACCCGATCAAGACGATGAAGACGAGCGTGCTCGGAACGATGCATGCGCTTGGGCTCGCGCGAAAGGTCCATGCGAAAATTCTCCAGGCTTCGACGAGCGAGGTTTACGGCGATCCGGACGTGCATCCCCAGCCCGAGAGTTACAGGGGGAATGTGAATCCGATTGGACCGCGCGCTTGCTACGACGAGGGGAAGCGTGCGGCTGAGACGTTGATGTTCGACTATTGGAGAGTGCACAAGATCAAAATCAAGGTCGTGCGCATCTTCAATACCTACGGGCCGCGGATGCATCCTTTTGACGGACGGGTTGTGAGCAATTTCATCCGGCAGGCGATCGCGGGAGAGCCCGTGACGATCTACGGCGATGGGAATCAGAGCCGTTCATTCTGTTATGTCGACGATCTGGTTGACGGACTCATCCGTGCGATGGAAACTCCCGACGACTTCACTGGACCAGTGAATCTTGGGAACCCAGTCGAGTTCACGATCAATCAGTTGGCCGAACATGTCGTGCGGCTCGTCGGTGGTGCGGCCAGGATCGAAGCTGCGCGGCCGCTTCCGCAAGATGACCCGAAGCAACGCTGCCCCGATATCACGCTCGCGCGGCGCACGCTTGGTTGGGAGCCGAAGGTCCAACTCGAAACTGGACTTCGCCGCACGGTCGAGTGGTTTCGCTCGATCGATCTGAAGCAGTACAAGGCGCCGACGCCGAATTATTGAAGCAACTTGAGGGTGCCTGGGCACGCGCGCAAGCTTCGGACTCACGCGAGCGAGTGGGCGTTCGACCTAGATCCTTCGCCACTTGCTGCTGCGCGGGAGCTTCTCTCGGTTTTCCTTCTGCGCAAAGAACTGCGTGAGCCCGCACGACGCGCAGGTCACGACATTCAAAGTGGGGGTGCTCCACCACTTCGTAGAAAGTTGCGGGAGGAAGTTGGGCGAGTAGCCGCCGCCTGCGTTCACCTTCGTGCTGTATCGATCGCGCTTGCCGCAGTTGGGGCAGAGTTCGGGAATGTCGAGTGGGGTGTCGGGGTCCAAGGGTTCGCGCATTGTCCGGCCTGATTCTGTTGGCAGAATATGAGGAGAGCGCGGTTGGCGACGGTGTGTTATCGGACAGTATGCGACAGGAAATTTGGGATGACTTGACAAACTCGTCTGGCGCTCCAATAGCGTGGTTGGGGATCGGCATCGAAGAAATCGACCCTAAAAAAATCCGAACAGACATTGACGAGAGCCGATACTTCGATACCGTACAAATACCAAACGAAGCAAGGATGCCTCAATTCAGATCAAACCAGCGTTGGAATGATGATCGAGGCGCAAAGGAATGCAAAGGAAACCCAAATGATTTCAAATGGAAGTATCGCGTCGAAGTCTCAATCCCCAGTAGCACCAACCCACTCGACGAAGCCGGTGGCGGCAGTTCCGAGTCTCTCGGCCGTGCCAGCCGAGCAAAGTAGGAGCATCTCAATGCCTGCCTCCGCGGGGATGGTCAAGCCCGAGAGCAAGCCCGCAGCTACAACTCCACCTATGACGCAACCAAGCACGACCGAGTCAAAGCCGCAGAATCCATCCAAGCCAACAGCCGCTGCCGCGAAAGCGAGCGCTGCAGAGAATGCTGGGAAGGCCCGCGCGCTCGAGGGAGCCGTCACCCAGATCGAGAAGGCATTCGGCAAGGGATCGATCATGCGCTTCGTCGGCGGAAATGTTCCAGACATTCAGGGGATTAGCACCGGGACATTGAGCCTGGATCTTGCGCTCGGCGGACGCGGGCTCCCGAAGGGTCGCATCATCGAGATTTTCGGTCCAGAGTCTTCAGGAAAGACGACGCTGGCATTGACGGTCGTTGCAAACTCTCAGAAGAATGGCGGCAATGTGGCGTTCATCGATGCAGAGCATGCGCTCGATCCATCGTGGGCGAAGCGTCTGGGAGTGAATCTCGAGGAGATGCTGATCTCACAGCCAGACACAGGTGAACAAGCACTGGAAATCTGCGAATTGCTCGTTCGGTCGAACGCAGTCGATGTGATCGTGATTGACTCCGTTGCGGCTCTGATTCCGCGAGCTGAAATCGAAGGCGAAATGGGTGACAGCCATGTCGGTCTGCAAGCGCGGCTGATGAGCCAAGCGATGCGGAAACTGACTGGTGCTATCTCCAAGAGCGAAGTCATCGTCATCTTCATCAACCAGTTGCGCGAGAAGATCGGCGTCATGTTTGGCAGCCCAGAAACGACCACTGGTGGCCGCGCTCTCAAGTTCTATTCGTCGGTTCGCATTGACATTCGGCGCATTGGTGCGATCAAAGATGGTGACCAGAACGTCGGCAACCGTGTCCGCGCCAAGGTCGTCAAGAACAAGATCGCGCCACCATTTCGTGAAGCCGAGTTCGACATCATGTTCAACGAGGGAATCAGCGTCTCTGGCGATCTCATCGACCTCGCGGTGAATCACGGCGTGGTCGAAAAGTCAGGATCTTGGTTCAGCTACGGGCAGGTCAGGTTGGGCCAAGGCCGCGAAGCATCCAAGCAGTTCATCCGTGAACACGCGGATCTCGCTGCGGAGATCAAGGCTGGAATTCTCGCCAAGCGGGCACTGAACCCAGATGCTGCGATCACGCCTCGCACTCCACGCGGGGATGAGTGAACGCGGTTGAATGAAAGTCCCCCCTCGAAGGCACAACCTTCGAGGGGGATTTCTGCTCGTCGTCGAATTGGTAGCGGCGAGCGAACGGTGACGAATGCGGGTTTCGACGAAGCGGCGCTAGGGCCAGCGCGCCGCCTTGTCGTAGGGATGCAGCCGAACGGATGCAGTCGAGCGGATGCCAGAGCACGGATGCAGTCGAGCGGATGCCAGAGCACGGATGCACCGGCTTGCGCATTGGGAGTCACTGCTACAATGCCGATCCGTCGCGGGCGTGGCGGAATTGGCAGACGCGCAAGATTCAGGTTCTTGTGGGGTAAAACCCGTGGAGGTTCGATTCCTCTCGCCCGCATTCATCTGAGACCGCGCTTCGAGGCGCAGTTAGTCAAGCCGCGAGGCTGCGAGGCTGCTAGGCATGGCTCCCCGTCAATGATCTATCTCGACAACAACGCCACGACCGAGCCCTTGCCAGTTGTCGTCGATGCGGTGGCGCAGGTGCTGCGTGAGAATTGGGGAAATCCATCCAGCGTGCACGAGTCTGGCGTGCGAGCGCGGCACGCCCTCGAACATGCCCGGGAGCAGGTTGCGCGGTTGGTTGGGTGTAGCGCTCGCGAACTCATTCTGACTTCTGGTGGCACAGAGTCGTGCAATCTCGCGCTGGCGGGTTCGCTCCATGCCGGGGATCGACAGATCATCGTGACATCCCACGTCGAACACAGCGCGGTCCGTGAGTGCGCCGCGTCGCTGCAAAAATTTGGCGCAGAGGTCATCTGGTTGCCAGCGGGCTCGGATGGTTTGATCGATCCGCAGTCGCTCACGGATCTCTTGAAGGCGCGGGGATCGCAGGTGGCGCTGGTCTCGATCATGTGGGCCAACAACGAGACGGGAGTTGTTCAGCCGATTGAAGAGCTGAGTTCAATCTGCCGACGGGCGGAGGTCAGATTCCATACCGATGCGACGCAGTGGGTTGGGCGGATGCCAACGAATCTCCAACAGATCCCTGTAGACCTGCTGACTTTCTCTGCCCACAAGATGCACGGTCCGAAAGGCACAGGGGCGCTCTATTGCAGGCGTGGCTTGGGGCTTCGACCTTCAATCGTCGGCGGACCTCAGGAGCGAGATCGACGCGGTGGTACGGAAAACGTCGCAGGTCTCGTTGGGTTCGGCATTGCAGCCGAGTGCGCGGCGGAGTGGCTCGCGGCATCGGATACTGAAGTGCCCCGACTCGAGTCGCTACGGAATCGCTTCGAATCTCTTATCTGCGCTGGAGTGCCCCGCGCCGTCGTCCTCGGCAGGGACGCTGGGCGGATTTGGTCGACCAGCAACATCTCATTTCCAGCGCTCGGGGCAGAGGCTGTTGTTGTCGAACTTTCGAGGCGCGGCGTCGCCGCTTCGGCTGGAGCGGCGTGTTCTTCGGGTTCGCTTGAGCCCTCGCCGGTTCTGCTCGCGATGGGATTCCCGCCCGCGATCGCTCACGGCGCAGTTCGATTTTCCATCTCGCGATTTTCGACAGAGTCAGAGATGGTCGAAGGGGCAAAGCATGTCATCGAGGCGGTCGAGAAACTCGCCCGCTCGATGGTCTAGGCGCGCCTTGCGACCTCAGCGCCCGCGACCGGCCCTGTAACGACTGATGAGCTGCTGCGTGCTCGAATCATGCGCTGGCTTTGGTGCAGATCCAGACAGTTCGGGAATGATGCGCTGCGCGAGGACTTTGCCAAGTTCGACTCCCCACTGATCAAACGAGTTGACCCCCCAAATCGTTCCCTGAACGAAGACCTTGTGCTCGTAGAGCGCGATCAAGCGTCCGAGCATCGCAGGCGTCAACTTCGGCGCGAGAATCAAAGTCGATGGGCGATTGCCATCAAACTGCCGATGAGGCGCAAGCCACGCTGGACTTCCTTCTGCCTCGACTTCCGCGAGAGTTTTTCCAAATGCCAGCGCCTCTGCTTGCGCGAGGACATTGGCGATGAGCAGATCCTGATGCGTCCCGATCGCGTTGATTGGCTCGCAGAATGCGATGAAGTCGCACGGCACGAGCGGAGTTCCCTGATGGATCATCTGATAGAAGGCGTGCTGTCCGTTGGTGCCAGGTTGACCCCAGACGGCAGGGCAGGTGCTCCACGTGACCCTTGCGCCGTCGAGTCCCACATGCTTTCCATTGGACTCCATTTCCAATTGCTGGAGGTACGAACTGAAGCGGTCGAGGTATTGGTCGTAGGGGAGCACCGCCAATGTCTGCGCACCAAGGAAGTTCGTGTTCCACACGCCGACGAGCCCCATGATGACCGGCAGGTTCTGGGCAAACGGTGTGGTGCGGAAGTGCTCATCCATTTCGTGGAATCCGTCGAGCATTTCCCGAAACGCGCCCGGACCCACGGCGATCATCGTCGAGAGTCCAATCGCAGAGTCCATCGAGTACCGACCGCCAACCCAATCCCAGAAGCCGAACATGTTTGCGGTATCGATTCCGAATGCCTTGACCTTCTCTGCATTCGTTGAAACTGCGACAAAGTGTTTCGCGACTGCCGCTGCGTCCGCGCCGAGACCCTTCAGCAACCACTCGCGCGCGGTGTTCGCGTTCGTCATCGTCTCGAGCGTGGTAAACGTCTTCGAGCAGACGATGAAGAGGGTCTCTGCCGGATCGCAGTCCCGCGTTTTCTCGGCAAAGTCGGTTGCATCGACGTTGGACACGAATCGGAAGGAAATGTCCCGCTGTGTGTATGCGGCGAGGGCGTCGTAGGCCATCGCGGGACCAAGGTCGCTGCCGCCGATACCTATGTTGATGACGGAGCGGATTCGCTTGCCTGTGTGCCCCTTCCAGCGGCCGCTCCTGATGGAATCAGCAAACGTGCCCATGCGATCAAGCACGGCATGCACTTCTGCGACAACGTCGACACCGTCCACCAAGATCCGGCTCGCGCGCGGAGCGCGTAGCGCGACATGCAGGACGGCCCGATCTTCCGTGATATTGATCTTGTCTCCGCGAAACATCGCATCGATGCGCGACTTGAGCCCACGCGCCTGGGCGAGGTCAAGCAGCAAGCCCATCGTCTTCGATGTGACGCGCTGCTTGGAGTAGTCCATCAACATTCCGCCGGGACCCTCGAGGCTGAATTGCTTCGCGCGCGTTGGATCGCCCTTGAACAAATCGCGCAGATGCGCACTTCGCTGTGCTTCGAGGTGCGATTGAAGCGCGGTCCACTGTGGTGAAGCGGCAAGCGAGTGGGTTGAACCCCCCGTGTTCGGTGCGATCGTCATTTCGGCAGGGTAACACCAGCGGAAGTGCCGCGACCGTCGAGGAGCAGCGCGTCCTGGCGTCTGCAAGATGTGCAGCGAGATCAGTTATGCTTTCTGCGAAGGAGTTTTCCATGCGATCAACTGCACAACTTGCAATGACGGGGCAATCCATTTGGCTCGACAACATCACGCGAAAACTGCTCGATTCTGGGCAGTTGTCGGCGTGGATCAGGGATCTCTCAGTTGTCGGGCTGACCTCCAATCCTTCGATCTTCGAGAAGGCGATCGTCGGCAGCAGCGACTATGACGCGCAGATTCGTCCGCTGATCGCCAAGGGAGTGAAGTCGGAGCAGATTTTCTTTGAGTGCGCGATCGCCGACCTCAGCCGCGCGTGCGACCTCTTCAAGCCGGTCTACGACCGCACTGGCGGTATCGACGGGTGGGTTTCGCTCGAAGTCTCGCCGCTGTTGGCCAACGACACGGCCGCGACGGTCGCCCAGGCGCACGACTTGCATGCCCGCGCGAAGCGATCGAATCTCTTCATCAAGGTCCCAGGTACCCCCGAAGGCATTCCCGCGATCGAAGAATTGATCGCCGCTGGAATCTCGGTCAATGTCACACTGCTCTTTTCGAAGGAGCACTTCGATGCGGCAGCTGCGGCATATCTGCGAGGGCTGGAGCGTCGTGCAGCCGCTGGACAGTCGCTCGCGGCGGTCTCAAGCGTCGCGAGTCTCTTCGTGTCGCGCTGGGACAAGAAGACCTCGCCGAAGTTGCCGACCGAATTGAAGAACACGGTCGGGATCGCCGTGAGTCGTCAGTGCTATCACGCCTACTGCGATCTCTATTCAAGCGACCGTTGGCTGGCACTTGAAGCGAAGGGGGCGCGGCCACAGCGGCTTCTCTACGCGAGCACGAGCACGAAAGATCCATCGCTTTCACCAACGCTCTACGTCGAAGCACTTGCTTCGCCGCGGACGGTGAACACGATGCCCGAGGAGACGCTGCTTGCCCTCAGCAAGGGTGCGGCAATCAAGAGTGTGCTCGCCCCAGGGGACACGTCATGGCAGACAACTCTCGACGCAGTGAAGCGCGCCGGAGTCGATCTCGCCGCTGCGGGAGCGGAACTTCAGATTGAAGGCCGCGACTCATTCGACAAGAGTTGGCACGAACTCATCAGCAAGATTGATGAAAAGGCAACCGTCCTCACCAACTGATCCCCGACGCTGTTAGTTCGACCACGCCGCCAAGAGCGTGGTCAAGTCAGTGCCATCGACGATGCCATCTTGATTGATGTCTGCGCTTGCCTGCGCACTGCCCCAGGCAGAGAGCAGTGCGGTCATGTCCGCGCCGTCGACGTTTCCGTCGAGATTGATGTCAGCTCGGTTCAAGGTTCCGCCCATGGTCAACGCTGCAGCGGGGATGGCAGCTTTGGCCGTGCCTGGGCCCGACCACGACGCAATCATTCCTGCGCCGCCACCGTTTTCGAAGAACTCCATTCGAATCGCATGCCTTCCAGGGGCGAGGTCGATTGAACCGCTCTTCTCGACCATTCCGTGCAGTCCGTCATTGGCGACGACAACTGTTGTGCCGATCAGCAGCCGAGATCCATCGTCCGAATTCGTGAAGAGAGTCCAAGTTCCGGCAGTGGGGACATTGAGCCACCCAATGAACGTCGCACCAACCTGATCTGCGCGGTTGCTTGTTGCGAAGTTGCCACCGGTGCTCGCGAAGTTCACCTGCGGGACGCTTGTCGTGCTGTATGGAGTCAACGCAGTGAAGTCTGGAAGGACAGCAGGTGCAGTGAGCGCGTAGTACTTCGTCTCGATTCCGGGCGTATCTCCGATCGGGTTTTCTGGAAGTCGCATCGGCGTGAGATCGACCGTCACAGCCGCCGTTGCAGTCTCATCATCAACTTCAGCGATCGTGTAGTTGAACGTGACAGTTGTCGCGCTGCTCACGGGCGAAGTGAACCGCACGATGTCGCGTCCGTCGGGTCCTGCTCCAACAACGATGATGGCTGTACAGCCTTGGGCAGGCTGTGAGACTCCCCAGAGCGAAACAAGCTCGCAGTTGAATCGGACGTCGTTGCCGAGCACATCGATATCGACTGTTGTTCCGGGGATTGCACTCAACCGTTCCGGAACTGCCACTGGAGGCTGCGCCGGCGCCGAGAAGGGGCATCCGCTCGATCCGAGGTATGCCTGCATTGATGCAACATTGAGTTCGTGAAAGTAGAGGTTGATGTTGCTCATGCCACCCGCGCACGTGTGGCAGTAACTCATGATCGTCCCAAGATCGTTGGTCGCCGCGGTGCAGTCCTGCGGACTCGACCCGCAACCATCCGCTGGCGGCGTGTAATTGTGTGTGTGCGGCGCACCGTAGTTGTGCCCGAGTTCGTGCGCAAAGACCATGATGTCCCAGTTCGCGCCACTGTTATCTACGAGCGGATACGGAAAGGTCCCAGCGATGTTCGCAGAGACCGAATATGCGTATCCGCCGCAGCCTGAGTTGAGCCAAGCGACTCCGCCACCAAGGCCGCGCCCCGAAATCATCGCCGTCGAGTCCCGCACAGGTGGATTGACTTCCTGTTCCCAGTACGCCTGAAACTCATAGAGCTGATTCGACGTGGATGTTGCTCCCCACGGGTCGTTGCCGCCCGTCCAGAGTCGCAAGAAACTCATTCCGGGCTTCAACTTCACATCTCGCGGGTAGATGTCGGAGAGCGCTGCAAACAGTGTGCCGACATATCCGATAGCAGCGTTTGTATTGTTGCCGAAGAGCGCGAGGAATTCGACGTCGGTGTCGATGCCGATGCGCGACTGCCAACAGGGTTCGAGCGAGTCGGAGAGGCCACCATCTGATCCATCGCTGCCGCCTCCACTGGGCGACATCAAGACCTCGCATGTCCAGTTGGGAATATCGAATGTCCCCGGAGGGACGTCGTCCATCGCATAGGAGACGATCGCTCCATACGAACCCGACGGACCCGCGCGCCCGTTCGTGATGATCCAAGTCTTTTCGCTCGACTGGACATAGCCGAGGACGAATCCCTCGCAGCGTGAGAGCAGAACCCGAGAGTTTGGATCATCGAGCAGCGAGCCCACATAACAGTCAAGGCTCGGAACCGAAAGTGGCGTCTCAACCACAACGCCGCGCGCGTCGATTGTCGCGCCCACGATCGTCGGTTGATGCTCGAATGGATCGGTTCGGTGAAGGACCAGGGAGGCAGTGTGATTGGGTCCGAGCTGGAACCCAGCAATCATCGCGTCGCGCTTCGAACTGAGTGCACTCCATCGATCTTGGTCCAAGTCGAGGGCGATCACCGACTCGTGCAAGTGGGCAGGCACAATCCGTTGATCTGCCCTGCGAACCAGAGGACACTCAACTTCGATCACCTCACGGATTTCAGTGGGTGCGCGTGCGGGTGCGCCAACCTGCGCAGGATTCACTTGGTCGACTGCGAAACTCGTCGAAGCGGCAACGAGCGCCACAGATTGACCAATCGCGCGAGGGATCAGCATGGGTTGAGAATATCCCCCGCATAGCCCAGCGCAAAAGATGATCAGGACATTTCGATTCAATTCGCACGATCAGCCAATGCAAGTCGGCACATCGCCTCGATTCCAAGCGCAATCGCAGAATCGTTGAAATCAAATGTTGGATGGTGCAGGGCAGGGCGCTGGGCGCCGTTTGGCTCCTGGATGCCAAGCAGGAAAAAACTGGCGGGCAAGCGCTCGGCATACGAGCCGAAATCCTCTCCGCCCATGAAGGGCCTCTGCATCTCGACGAGCGTTGCGCTTGGCATCTGATGGACCGCGCGACGAACAGCGTCAGTCGCGCCTGGGTCGTTGACAGTCGCAGGGCAACCGCGGGTGAGGTGCATGGTCGCAGTGCAGCCGTGCATCTTGGCGCCTTGCTGCGCAATCTCCTCGATGCCGGCTCGCGTCTTCTCGCGCGACTCGGCAGTCAGTGCACGAAAAGTCCCTTCGAGCACTGCATCTTGCGGAATGACATTGAACGCATCACCAGCGCGCACGACACAGACGGAGACGACCACCGAATCGAGTGGATCTGTGCGGCGGCTGACAATCGTTTGGAGCGCATTGATGATCGCGGCCACCGCGACGACTGGATCGTGTGCGAGGTGAGGCCAAGCTGCATGCGAACCGCGTCCCTGCACTCGGATCGAAAATGAATCGGTCGTCGCCAGTATCGGACCGTTTCTCACTCCGATGCTGCCGAGTCCAAGCCACGGCCAGCAGTGAAGCCCGTAGAGCGCTTCCAGCGGTGGACCGAGTCGCCCAGTGAGGCAGCCATCCTCGATCATCAGCGTTGCTCCACCGAGGTTCTCCTCTGCAGGTTGGAAGAGCAGCGTGACGGGGCGGGGGAGGGGTGCGGCGCGCGCCAACTCTGCGAGCACTCGCGCGACGCCAACGAGGATCGTCGTGTGCCCATCGTGTCCACAGGCATGCATCAGCCCAGGGATCGTGGAGCAATACGCAAGCTGGGTCTCTTCCATGATCGGCAGCGCATCGATGTCTGCTCGCAGTCCGATCGACTTGCCACTCGATCCTGGGATGTGCGCGATGACACCCGTGCCGCCTCCAACTCCAGCCTGAAACTCGACTCCGATCTCCTGCAGTTCACGCTGGATCGCTGCTGACGTCCTCGTCTCGCAGAGTCCGAGTTCAGGATGTGCATGCAGATCGCGTCGAAGCAGAGTGAGGCTCGGGAGTTCCCGCTCGATTCGCCGCTGCAATTCAGAGTCGACGCTCATGGGTACGAGGGTAGCGCAGCGGTCCATCGCCAATGTGCAGTCAATCTCGCACTGGTCGAAGCCCTCGTGCCGTGCGCCAAGCATTGAGGCACTGTCCTGCGAACTTGTCCTGTCGGATGAGCCCAGTCAATTGGCTCGATGAGATGCCCAGGAGCTGCGCAGCACGAGCGAGGTCGAAGTCCACGGCGCACGAGACGTCGAGCGCCTCAGCGAGCAGAGTTGGATAGTCCCAGTGGGCGGCGCTGACTTGGATCCTTCTCTCTCGGCGGCGTGCGATCCAACACTCGCTTGGGACCAGTGGGTCGAGGGCAACTGGTGTTCGGACCAACACAGCAAGTCTGACGCGCAGGCGATGGAACGCGACCTTTCGATTTTCGATTTGGCTGCGCCGCTCCGTGCCTTGAGCTTCAACTGCCGTCGGCACATGCGTCACAAAGACAGCAGTCGCAACTCGGTTTCGATGTTGCCCGCCAGGACCCGAAACGCGGCCAACACTCCACTTGCACGCTTTCAGCAATGCGACTTCGTCGAGCGTGGCGGGATGAGGTCGTTCAACGAAAAACTCCCCGCGCTGGGCCGCCGCGTCGATGCGCTCGCTGGTCACCTCGGTCCTCTGCGCCCGCGCGCGATTGCAGAGAGCGGGTGCGCGGCGAGGTCCCATGGATCAGACTCGCCGCGCGCGATCCGGAGCGCGCCTGCACCCGCGATCATTGCGGCGTTGTCGGTGCACCACCGAAGGGGTGCGATGCGCAGGGCGGTCTTGCGCTCCAGGCAGATTCGCTCCGCCTCGCGTCGAAGCAGCGCATTTGCGGCAACGCCACCTCCGATGACGCACGACGGCGCGTGGTGTTCGTCGAGCGCGAGGATCAAGTTGCGCGTGATCTGCCCGATGACCACTCTGCGAAATGATGCGGCGAGATCCGCTGACCTTCCAGAAAACTCGGGTGACTTGCTCGCCAGCGCCAACGCGGTCTTGACGCCGCTAAAGGAAAAATCCAGCCCCTTCAACCGAGTCATGGGGAGCGAAATCGCCGTTGCATCACCGGTCTCTGCGAGTGCGTCGAGCCGAGCACCCCCTGGATATCCCAGATCAAGCAGGGAAGCTGCCTTGTCAAAGGCCTCGCCTGCAGCATCGTCGATCGTGGCGCCGAGCAGATCGCCATCGAGTGGTGATCGCATCAACAGGAGGCTCGTGTGCCCTCCAGATGCGACGAGTCCGATGGCTGGCCACTCGAGAGGGGATTGATCAAGCAATCCGGCAACCAAGTGTGCCATGACATGATCTACACCGACGAAAGGCACTCCGAGCGACCACGCGATCGACTTCGCAGCGCTGAGCCCCACAAGCAGCGAGCCGATCAAACCAGGCCGATGACCTGCGGCAACTCCGTCGATCTCCTCGAGTTTGATTCCAGCATCGGCGCAAGCTCCACGGATCACAGGAAGAATTCGGTCCAGGTGTGCACGGCTTGCAATCTCCGGCACGACCCCGCGGTACTCCTCGTGGAGATCGTCCTGCCCAGCGGTCGTGCAAGCGAGGACTCGTAGGCCTGCACCCTCGACCGCGACCACCGCTGCCGAGGTCTCGTCGCAGCTGCTCTCGATTCCGAGGATGATCTGCGAGGCCATATCGAGAGCGTATCGATCTTCATGCGTAGACTCGGTGGTCTATGGAGAGCGATCTTCGTCGCGAGTCGATTCAGTCTGAGCGAGCAATTCTTGCTGCGGTCATTCTGAACAGCGACGAAGTCGCGGCGGCGAGTGCAGATCCGCTGAGCGAACTTCGCGCTCTCGCCGAGACGGCCGGAGTGCTGCCGGTGGGACAATTGATCCAGAACCGCCAGGGAATGGATGGAAGAACCTGCCTCGGCAAGGGGAAGATCCAGGAATTGAGCGCGATTGTGAAGGAGCTGCGGGCTGGTGTTGTCGTGTTCGATCACGATCTCAGTCCGAGCCAACTCCGCAACATTGAGAAAGAACTTTGCTGCAAAGTCATTGATCGCAGCGAGTTGATCTTGGACATCTTCGCAAATCGTGCGACGACTCGGGCAGCGCAGTTGCAGGTCGAAATCGCGCAACTTGAATACACCGCTCCTCGGCTTCGTGCGATGTGGTCGCACCTTGGGCAGGTGACGGGCGGGTCACCGATGGGTGTCGGGACTCGCGGTCCGGGCGAGCAGCAACTTGAAATCGATCGGCGTCTCGTTTCGCGGCGGATCGTCGCGCTCAAGAGGGAATTGTCCGAAGTTCAAGCGCGAAAATCGCGCGAGGTCCAGGCGCGCCGCGCCGAGCATTTCACAGTGGGGATTGTGGGCTACACCAATGCCGGCAAGAGCACGCTCTTCAATGCGCTGACCCAAGGTGGAGCCTTTGCAAATGATCAACTCTTTGCCACGCTGCAGACGCGCACCGAATCGTGGAACCTTGGTGGCGGGAACGCGGTGATGCTCTCGGATACGGTCGGGTTCATCCAGCGCCTGCCACATCATTTGGTTGCGAGTTTCAAGGCGACGCTTGAGGAAACTGTGCATGCACATCTCCTGTTGCTCATTGTCGATGCCGCTGATCCGCACGCTCCAGCGCAACTCGAAACCGTGCGCGAGGTGCTTGGCAGCATCGGCGCGACCGATCAGCCACGCTGCATCGTCTTGAACAAGGTCGACAAACTGACAGGCCAACGCACTGGTCGGCAGGATGAACTGCGAACGCTTGACGCGTGGCGCGTCGCGGAGCCACATGCAATCGCGGTCTCCGCGCAAACTCGTGCCGGGTTTGACGAACTTCGCAGCTTCGTGCGCGGCGCACTGCTGGGCGACATTCGTGAGGCTGTGTTGACAATCCCGCTCCGGGACGGTCGAGCCGTTGACTTTCTCGAGGCGCGAGCGAAAGTCACGGATCGCCAGTACAGCGAGACGAGCGCGATTCTCACCGTCAGCCTCGCGCGGCGGCATATCGAGCAACTGATTGCGATGGGCAGTCGTTTTCTATTGAACGGATTGCCTGTGCACGAGGGAATTCGTCAACTTTGGCCTCCGAAGGAGCAGGCGCAAGTCGTGCGCGCTCGTCCGCATGAACGCCTCGTCGGCGACGGCGATTGAATCGAGATCACCCGCGGACTTGAATCGTTTTTGTGAAGAGTTCAGCGCAAGCAGCGCGGATCGGCGACGAAACTCCGCCGCGAATGAGTGCTGTCGAGTCGTCTTCGGTTGAGTCAAGCGAACCCCACACGGCGATGCGACTGTCATTCAAGACTGAAGAAGACTCGCCACGATCGGTCGCGCCGCGCGCGCGGATCGCTCCCCAGAATCCGTCGCCGCCGTGACCGAACGCAACTCGTTCGCCGCGACGGGGGAATCGGTCCCACCGCTCGATCGGCGTTCCAAGGAGCGCGTGCAGGAAAATCCACCGAGCGGATCTGGGACCGAACACCACGATGATGTTTTCTCCGCCCGGAAGAAACTGCTCTCGAGCACGGCGAAGGAGTCGACGCACGCGATTCACCGCGAGCTGTGAGTCCTCGACCACATCGTTCGTGAGCACAAGACCCTTTGAATCGCTGGGGGAACGCACGTGACAGCGTCCGCGCAGAGTGCCGCGTGTGCTCTTGATAACGCATTCATCCCCGATCGCAGCGCGGATGAGAAATGCACGCATCGCGTCCGCAGTTGTTCGCAGCGCGTTTGAACTCATCCCTGGAGTCCACTCGATTTCGATCAAGAGCCTTCGCCTGATTTGTTCTAGCGCCCGAAGTGCGGCTGGAATTCGCACGGCGGTTCGAGGGGTTGCCACGACCTCTGCGCTCATGCACTTCACGTGGAAGTGGAGCGCGAGTGATCCACGTATTGCGACGAGATCACAGGAGCGGCCGCTCGGAGTTGCAACTTCGCTTCGAACCGAAAACCCCGCCGCAGCGAGCCGCATCGCGAGGAGAACTTCGTGTCGCAGTGAAGCTCGGAGGCGCGGAGTTCTTGCGGCGTCAATGCGCCGTTCAATGCGCCGCATACCCCTTGGTGCTGGAGTTGAGATCCAGTCGATCGCATGCTCAAGCCGCCATCGGCTTCGTGGCGTCATCGGTTTCAGGTCCGAAAATGCAGTCTATTGGCGGTTGCGGGTGCGATGGGCGTGAAAACTCGCAAGTCGACGAAAGTCAGACGACAACGCGCCCGATGAGCAGTGCGAAGGTAGGACCCAACATGCTGATTCCACATCGTTCTCAATTCAGTCTTCATCCACGAGTTCCACGTCTCGGAGAACTTCTCGTGGCGCAAGGGATCCTGCGCCAGACTGAGGTGGACGCCGTGCTCGAGCGCCAAGAGAAGGTGGGGCGCCCATTCGGCGTGCTCTGCGAAGAGATGTTCGGCATCGATCCCGAATTGATTGAGGGTGCTTGGGTGGACCAATACCGTGCGCTTTCGGTCTCGTTCGATGCCGACTTTGCCGCTACGAATCCAGTGGCGCTTGCGCTGGTCAGCGCGCGGCAAGCGTGGCAATTCCGCATCTTTCCGCTTCGAATGGAGCATGGTGCGTTGATCGCTGCGACAACTCCAGGGCACCTTGCGCGCGCGTCGCGTTTCTGCAGCGGCGTCCTTGGGATTCCCGCACTCTTCGTTGTAGTGGACACGCACGAACTCGCGGCTGCCCTTGAAGTCCATTTCCCGATCGACGGACTCGACGTGCAGACTGTGCGTGCTGTCGGCACTGCACTCACGTGGGAACCGTCCAAGAGTTCCAGCAGCGCGAGCGAGCCGGACTTCCAATTGCAAACGAATGGCAACACCCGGACTTGAACCGGGGACACCCGCATTTTCAATGCGATGCTCTACCAACTGAGCTATGTTGCCTGCGGCACCCGACTTGGAGTGGATGCTTCGAAGGCGAGGGTACGCAATCGTGGCATCGTGTCAAGAATCGAGTCGATGCTGGATCCAATCGGGAGAGCTTCGGTACGGCTGAGTACCTGAGAGAGCAACCAGCGTGCGAGAGTCTCGCATCCGCGGTAATCCTGGAGCGCCGGCTGCGAGGATCCGCAATCCGCCGTTCGATTCTGCACCGTGTTTCGTCGTAAGTCGCTCCAAAACCGTTCCACCAATAGGCTCGCCCGCGCTGGGCTCAATCTCAACTCGGCAGCCTCGCGAAGTCGCCAGCCATTCGCCAGCTGCATGTAGTGCCACGCCTGCTGCTCGCCTCGAATGCAGGCGCAGGCGATGACAACATCCTCGATCCACTGGTCCGGCTGCGCGTTCCACGCCAAATCTGCATGATTGATTTGTTGCATCACGCATTCGAGATCGACTCGCCATCGTGCGGCTGCAGATCCATGCGAAAAATATGCTTGCCGAATCTGATTCGCACGCTGAAGAGCAAGTGCTCCCGCGGATATCCGCTTCACGGAGTACCTCGACGCAGATTTGCGCGTTTGAATCTTCATTCGTCGGGGTCCCTCACGGGTGTCTTTCTCAACAGGCATCAACGACGCGGACGAAGTCTACGAGTTCCAGGTTGTGCGTCAATCGAGTTGCACAGGAATTCGTTCAGCGTTCGCTTTGGGTAGGTCCGAGAAATTTTTTCTGGACGTCTGATATCACTGAAAAGTTTTTTCGGAATGCGCGCAGTTCTTCCATGTCGATCTCCTGACTTGTGGAACTGATCGCATCTGTCAGGAGTGATTTCGTTGTTCCAACATAATCGACGATGGTCGATCCGCCCGAATAATGCGTGTTTGGTTCATCGCCTGTTCGATTTGCTGCGACCACCCACGCTTGATTTTCGATCGCCCGAGCCGCAATCAGTGCGTGTTTCTGCGCGAGTCTCTTCGCGGGCCAGCATGCCCCAAGTGTGAACACTTCAGCGCCGGCGAGAAATGCGTGGCGCCATAACTCGGGGAATCGCAAGTCGTAACAGATCATCGGCGCGACGCGCACGCCTCCGCAGTCGAGCACGACAGGTCCCGAACCACGTCGATACGCGCGGTCCTCTCCACCTGGTGTAAAAAGAAAGGTCTTGCGGTATTGCCCAACCTCCGTGCCGTCTGGAGCGAAGATCGTGGCGGTGTTTGCAATCCCTCCCTCGGAGTGAGGGCGGGCGATGCCGCACTGAAGCCAGATTTGGTGTTTCTTTGCAAGGCCGGAACCCCACTCGACCGAGTCAGCCGTCGACGCGATGTCGCTTCGCATCGTGAACCCAGTCTCGCAGAGTTCTGGAAGCACCACGAAGTCGCCCAACGCCGCGGAACAGGTCGCGATGATTGCCTCAACTCCCGCGCGACTGGGCGCAGGTGACTCCCAAGTCGGGTCTGACTGGATCACATGGAAGCGCATTGGAAGATTCGAGAAGGGCGACCGACGGGACTTGAACCCGCGACATCCAGGATCACAACCCGGCGCTCTACCAACTGAGCTACGGCCGCCAACCAAGGACGAACATACTAGGCAGGTCGCTTCGACTCTGCAAAGCTGTCGTTGGAGCCCGCCGTGATAGTCTCTACCGCTCGCCTTCAAGGACCCAAACATGAGCACTCTGACCGCCGTCTCCTCCTCTCAACGCCACGCATTCGGGAACGCCAAGATCCTGAGCAACCTCTCTGCGGCTGTACTCGTCGAGCACGCGCTCGACCGAGGGGAGGGAAAGCTTGCATCCAATGGTGCGCTTGCATGCGATACAGGGGACCGAACTGGGCGCAGCCCGAACGACAAGTTCCTTGAGGACACGGCAGGAGTTCACGCGAACATCGACTGGGGCAAGGTCAACCAGCCGATGTCCAGCGAGCACTTCGAGGCACTCGAAAAATTGGTGATGGCAACGCTGAGCCGTCGCGACCAGCTCTATCGCTTCGACGGCTTTGCAGGTGCCGATCCGGCGTATCGGGTGAAAGTCTCCGTCTTTACGGAAGAGGCGTGGCACAGCCTCTTCGCTCGAACGCTCTTCATCAATGCGCAAACTGCTGACCTGACGAATTGGAAACAGGATTGGACAATCATCGACGCTGGATCACTGCGACTCGACGAACCTGCGAAGTATGGCGCCAAGGGTCCGGTCTGCATTGCGCAAAGCCTCGAGAAGCGGACTGTGCTCATTGTTGGAACGCGGTACGCGGGCGAGATCAAGAAGTCGATCTTCTATGCGATGAATTACGACCTGCCAGAAAAGAATGTCTTCCCGATGCATTGCTCCTGCAATGTGGATCGCAAGGACCAATCGAATGTCGCGCTCTTTTTCGGGCTTTCCGGAACTGGGAAGACGACGCTTTCGGCAGATCCGAACCGCGATCTGGTCGGCGATGACGAGCACGGCTGGAGCGAACGCGGCGTGTTCAATATTGAAGGTGGTTGCTATGCGAAGTGCATCAAACTCTCGCGTGAAGGTGAACCGGAAATCTGGGATGCGATTCGTTTCGGCAGTGTGCTTGAGAACACGGTGATTGATCCCGCAACGCGCGTGCCCGACTACGACAGTTCGGCGAAGACCGAAAACACGCGCGTGACCTATCCCGTGTCATTTATCAAGAATGCCTGCATCCCGAGTGTTGCCGCACATCCGAAGAACGTGATCTTCCTGACCGCTGACGCGTTCGGCGTCCTCCCGCCCGTCTCGCGGTTGTCGCCCGAGCAGGCGATGTACTACTTCCTCAATGGCTACACCTCGAAATTGGCGGGCACCGAGGCAGGCGTGACAGAGCCGCAGCCAAACTTTTCTGCATGCTTCGGCGGTCCATTCATGCCGCGGCCTCCGATGCGCTACGCAGAGATGTTGCGAGATCGAATCGCCGCACATAAGTCTGATGTGTGGTTGTTGAATACCGGCTGGACGGGCGGCGCATATGGAACGGGATCTCGCTTCAAGTTGGCATACACCCGGGCTTTCGTCACGGCCATCCTCGACGGGTCGCTGCGGAATGCGACATTTGTGAAGCATCCAGTCTTTGGATTGGCCATGCCGACCGCGGTCAGTAGCGTCCCATCGACTGTGCTCGATCCTCGCAACACGTGGGCGGACAAGGCGGCCTACGACGCAAAGGCGAAGGACCTCGCCGCGCGATTCCGCGCCAACGATGCGAAGTTCGCGATGTCTGACGCTGTTCGAGCGGCCGGACCCAGTTGCACCTAGGAGAGCAATGTCCCTCACGACAACGTGCACTCCGACGGTTGAAGACGTTGCTGCGGCGGCCAAGCGAATCGAGGGGGGCGTTGTTCGCACTCCCTGCACGCGAAGCGTTGCGCTCTCCGCTCTCTGTAAGTCCGATGTCTGGTGCAAGCTTGACTATCAACAGCCCACTGGTTCATTCAAGGAACGCGGCGCACGCAATGCGCTGATGCTTCTCGACCCCGCATCGCACGCGCGAGGGGTCATTGCGGCAAGCGCAGGAAACCATGCGCTTGCGCTCGCGTATCACGGCCGTGCGCTCGGTATCTCAGTGACGGTTGTGATGCCGAAGTTTGCGCCGCTCGTCAAGCAAGTCCGATGCCGCGAATTCGGCGCCCGCGTCCTGCTTCATGGTGAAAACATCGCAGAGGCGAAGCAGCGCGCGGACGAACTCGTTTGCGCTGAAGGGTTCACGTACATCAATGGGTTCAATGATCCTGCGATTATCAGCGGCGCAGGGACATGCGCGCTGGAGATCTTCGAGCAGTGCTCGGAACCCGATGCGATCATCGTGCCCGTCGGCGGCGGGGGACTGATCGCTGGCGTCAGTCTGGTCGCCAAGTCACTTCGCCCAGCAACAAAGGTCATCGGGGTCGAGTCCGCGCGTTGCCCGAGTTTGACAGCCGCACTCGCCGCTGGAGAACCAGTCAAGGTGAGTGCCCAATCATCCTTGGCGGATGGTCTTGGCGTTCCGGAGGTTGGTCCGCTTGCGTTTGAGGTCGCACGACGGCGAATCGAACAAGTTGTGACTGTCGGGGAAGAATCCATCACTCGTGCGATCCTTCGAATCGCAGA
>CAYHHO010000029.1:0-27818 GCA_964356445.1 uncultured Singulisphaera sp.
CCGTACTTCGCTTCCGTACTTCGCTTCCGTACTTCGCTTCCGTACTTCGCTTCCGTGGTTCGCCTCTGTCCCGCGCGACTTCTTACACTCGACCAATGCCCGCCGACGCCTCGCACTCCGAACCACTCGCTGAGTCGAAGGGGCTGCTCCTCGTTCTTGCAGGTCCTTCGGGTGTTGGCAAGACTTCGATCGTGCATGAACTCCTCAAGAGGTTCGGCGGATACTTCAGCGTCTCCGCTACCACACGCACGGCCGGCCCTGGCGAGGTCAATGGCCGCGACTACGACTTCATCAGTGAGCCTGACTTTCGAAAGCGCATTGACTCGAAGAGTTTTCTCGAGCATGCCGAAGTCTTCGGAAAGTCTTGGTACGGAACACCGCGCGCACCAGTCGAAGCAGCGGTCGCGCGAGGCCAACTCGCCATCCTCGACATTGATGTGCAGGGAGCGGACCAGGTCAAACAACACTGTCCAAACATGTTTGGCGTTTTCGTGCTTCCCCCTAGCGAAGCCGAACTGCTTCATAGGCTCAGAGCCCGCGGCCGAGAAGACGAGGCGACGATTCAGCGGCGGTTCGCCGCGAGCACACGCGAGATCGCACGCGCGCGCGCTGGCAAGACGTTCGATGTGTTCATCGTCAACGACGATCTCGCAAAGACGATCGACGCCATCTGTGCGTTCGTTGCAGCGCGCATGACGCACGCATCAGCCAGATAAAATGCCGCCGCGGGTGCGCGCCGTTCAGCGCGGCGATCGAAACCGGTCGTAGATCCCGCGGGTCACATTCGCGATGACCGCTTCTGGCCCAACGGTTGAATCAACCACGAGGTACTTGTCGGGCTGCGCGCGCGCCTGCTCGAGATATCCATCTCGCACTCGCCTGTGGTACTCGGCGTCCTTTTGTTCCATGCGATCGAGCGTGCGATTCATTCGCTTCTGCGCTGTTTCCCAATCCACATCGAAGACCACGACGAGGTCAGGCCAGTTTCCGCCGATGGCGATATCTCCGACCGCCAGGATGTCCTTGCGTGCGAGCCCCCCCGCGCTGCCTTGATACGCGAGCGTCGACGAGATGAAGCGATCCGCCAGCACGAATGCACCTCGCGCGAGCGCGGGCTGAATCCGCTCTTCGAAGAGCTGCGCGCGACTCGCCATATAGAGAAGCATCTCGCAGCGGGTCACCATCTCGGAGTTTGCTGGATCAAGAAGCACCTCTCGAATCTTCTCGCCGATCTTCGTTCCGCCAGGCTCACGAACTTCGATGGTCTCTACTCCCGCCGCGCGTGCGGCGTCGGCGATCGCACGAAACTGCGTGCTCTTGCCGCTGCCATCAGGACCGTCGAAGACGACGAATTTGGCAGACAACAAGGATGTCCACGCGGCCGCGTCCTTCATGACGACCGATGCTAGTCGTGCACTCATCGTTACCGAAGGTGTCATTGGGAGACCGACTCGCTGCCTCGGGCTGAATCCGACTTTGAATCATTGTCCGTTGCGTGAAGATCGGGGCCGATGATGGCGGTGCCGATGCGAACAATGTTTGCTCCCGACTCGATCGCCGCTTCGAAGTCGCCCGACATGCCCATCGACAGCAGATCGAATGTCTTGCCCCCAGGGCCACTCTGACGCACATCAAGGAAGAGTTCGGCCGCTCGCTCGAAAGTTTTTCGGGCTTCGACCACGCCGCCTTCGAGCGGTGCCATGCACATCAGACCGCGCACTCGCAGGTTGACCATGGTGTCGAGTTGCTGCACAACATGTTGGACGGCAGCGCCTGTGATTCCATGTTTCGAAATCTCGCCAGAAACATTCACTTCGAGCAGCACATCGATCGGTTGCTCGCGCCGAGCTGCCTGAACATGGATCTCTTCGGCGAGCCGGAGGCTGTCGACTGACTGGATCAGCCGAGCCAACTCGACAGTCTTTCGAACTTTGTTGCGTTGCACCGATCCGATCATGTGCCATCGGACTTCAGGCGCTCCCCCACGCAGTTCGCGCAGCCGCGCGAGGTGTTCGTCGATCTGCACGACTCTCTGCATCAATTGCTGAGTTCGGCTCTCTCCGAAATCTTGCTGTCCGAATGAGATGAGTTCGCGAATCTGCTCAATCGTCGCCGATTTCGTCACGACAACCAGCATGATCTGCTCTGGCTTGCGACCGCTTCGAATGGCCGCCGCAGCAATTCGCTGCTTCACGGAGTCATATCGCTCTCGAAGTGTTCCAGCTATCGCTGTTTGGCTCGCCGTTGCTTCCTGCATTGCTGAAACCTCCAATGATCGAAAGGCTATCCGACACTTCGCTCCAAAGCGATATTCTCGCAGCCGTGCCGAAAGCACCTCTCAACACGCCGTGCGTGCTCATCATCCGTGACGGGTGGGGGCGCAATCCCAACCCATCCCATGATGCCTTCAACGCGATCGCGATCGCCCGCCCACCGGTGGATGCGAGGCTTTCGCGCGAGTATCCCACTGTTCTGATCCGCACGAGCGGCGAAGATGTTGGATTGCCCATCGGCGCGGACGGACCTGTGATGGGGAATTCCGAAGTGGGGCATCAAAACATCGGTGCGGGAAGGATCGTCGACCAAGAACTGATGCGCATTTCGCGTGCGATTCGAGATGGGCGTTTCGCTGCGAACCCAACTCTGCTCGAAGCCATGCGCCGCTGCAAGTCGGACGGTCATCGACTCCAGTTGATGGGATTGGTCAGCGATGGGCAGGTGCACAGCGACCTCTCACACCTCATTGCGTTGATCGAGTTGGCGCGCACAGTTGGTGTTCCAGCGGATCGGATTTTCGTTCACGCATTCACAGACGGTCGCGACTGTTCGCCGCGGAGCGCGAAGAAGTACATCGCTGCACTCGAGGAGGCACTCGGCACGAACGGAGGCCGAATCGCGACGGTGATCGGGCGCTTCTACGCCATGGATCGAGATCACCGATGGGACCGCGTGAAGTGTGCGTGGGATTGCCTCATCGGACGAAGTTCGCTGACCAACGCCTCTGCCAGTGCAGTCATTGATGCGCACTATGCCTCACCACCGACGTCGACGCAGACGAGCGATGAGTTCGTTCCCGCAACTCGCATCGATGGAGTGGATGGCGCGATCCGCGATGGCGACTCCGTCATCTTCTTCAATTTTCGCGGTGACCGACCGCGAGAAATCGTCAAGGCCTTCATGCTGGATGACCAAAGTTTCCACGCGCTTCCAGGGGGAGGATTCGTTCGCGGTGATCGTCGCCCGCACGATCTCTACTTCTGCACGATGGCAGACTACGAGCGAGGACTGCCCGTCCATGTTGGCTTTGAACGCCCAGCGAAGATGCCAGACATCTTTGGATCGTGGCTCTCGCAGCAAGGACTCCGACAGTTTCGCTGCGCTGAGACTGAGAAGTATCCGCACGTGACTTTCTTCTTCAACGACTACCGCGAGGAGCCGTTCCCCGGCGAAGTGCGATCCATCATTGCCAGCCCGCGCGATGTTGCGACATACGACCTGAAACCGCAGATGAGCGCAGCTGGCGTGCTTGACGCAGTTCTCGGCAGGATTGCCGCTGCGGACTGCGAAGACGTGATCATCGTCAACTTCGCAAACTGTGACATGGTGGGGCATACGGGATCGCTCGCCGCCGCAATTCAATCCGTGGAAGTCGTCGATGCATGCGTCGGGGCGATCACCGACGCTGTCCTCGCGCATGGCGGTTCGCTGGTGATTACTGCGGATCACGGAAATGTCGAACAGATGAAGGATCCGATCACAGGCGCACCGCATACTTCTCACACCAACTTCGATGTTCCGCTGATGGTTGTCGGCGCCGCGTTTTGCGGACGCTCGCTGCGCGCAGGAGGCAGGCTTGCGGATATCGCTCCGACCATGCTCGAGATGATGGGAATTGAAGTTCCACCGGCGATGACTGGACGCTCGCTCCTCGTATGAAACCCACGCTGAGATCTGCGAAGCCTTCGGGGAAGCACGGCATCTTCTGTATCGAGGCGGATTGGTTCGGTCTTGTGCGCCCCATGTCGATGCGGCCGGCGCTCGACCTCTTGGAGCAAAGCGACGCACGAATCCCGTTCGTACTCCGCGACGCGGTCACGCGGTCCGAGGTTGAGTTCTATCTGCGGCGATTCTTTCAGACGCGCTATCGCCGCTTCGACATTCTGTGGTTTGCGATTCACTCGCGCCCAGGCGAGTTGCTGCCCGGCGACATGCGCGTCCCGCTCGAGCGAATCTCGTTCGACGACCTCGAGTCGCTCCTGGTCGGCAAGTGTGCTGGGCGCATCCTGCACTTCTCGGGCTGTCGATACCTCAACATCCCCGACGCAAGAGTTGCGAAATTCCTCAATCGCACGAAAGCTCTGGCGATCAGCGGATTTCGACAAGAAGTCCCTTGGCTCGAATCGACGATCTTCGAAATCTATTGGCTCACGCTGCTTCATTATGAGTCGCGGACCGTCAAGGGCGTGCGAAGGGCGATCACGCTCATGCGACGAGAGCAGAAACCGCTTTGCAAGAAGTTCGGTTTCGTCATGCGCGTGCGCTCGTGAGGCGCGGGAAACGAGCCTCTTTGCGACTATGCTGCCCCGTCCGCAAGAGAATCCCATGCTGCCAGTCATCGCTATCGTCGGTCGCCCCAATGTCGGCAAGTCGAGCCTTTTCAATCGGCTTGCTGGCGAGCGCATCTCCATTGTCGATCCCACACCAGGCGTGACGCGCGACAGGATTTCGACCATCATCACGATCACGCCACCTGCTGATGCAGAGGATGACGCGTTGCCGCGCGCTGCAGAACTCTGCGACACAGGTGGATTCGGCATTTACTCGGCGGAGGACCAGCGATTCGACGATGCTGGTAAGGATCTCGCTGCGCTCGCACCCGACATCGAAGCACAGATTTTCGCAGCCGTGGAAGGCGCATCGATCGTGCTGTTCACCATCGACGCCCAAACTGGCGTCACCGCGCTCGACGAGCGCATCGCGCAATTGCTCCGCAAGGCTGGGAATACCGACCGCGTCATTGCAGTCGCCAACAAAGTTGACGGACCGTCGTGGGAGTCGCATGCGATCGAAGCCGCAGCACTCGGATTCGGTGACACGCTCAGCGTCTCAACGAAGGCGGGATCAGGCATTCGAAGGCTCATGGAGGCGCTCTGGGCCCGACTTGGATCGCGCCCACAGGAAGCCGTCGTTTCTCCCGAGATGAAAATCGCCATCGTCGGTCGGCGCAACGCGGGCAAGAGCAGTCTCGTCAACGCGCTTGCGGGCGCACCGCGCGTCATCGTGAGCGAGATCGCAGGCACCACGCGCGACTCGGTCGATGTCCGTTTCGAGTCTGACGGTCGAACGTTTATCGCCATCGACACCGCTGGCGTTCGCAAGCGAAAGTCTTGGGCTGATGATGTTGAGTTCTATTCGCACAATCGAACAGAGGTCGCCATTCGCCGCGCGGATGTCGTGCTGCTGCTCTTGGATGCAGCCGAACCAATCTCACAGGTGGAAAAGCACCTTGCGGGAGAACTGGTCGCCCAGTTCAAGCCAACCGTCATCGTCGTCAACAAGTGGGATCTCGTCGAAAAGCAACGCAACACGAGCGACTACTTGGAATACCTCACGCAAGAGTTGCCCATGCTCGACTTCGCGCCGATCGTTTTCATCAGCGCGAAGAACTGCGATGCAATCAACGACGCAATCGCGATGGCCTTCAATCTGCACACGCAGTCGAGCCACCGAGAGACGACTGGCAAACTCAATGCACTCGTTCAGAAGGTGTTGACCGAGCGGGGTCCTTCCTCCAAGTTGGGCACGACCGCGAAGATCTATTACATCTCGCAGATCGAAACGAATCCGCCGACGATTGCGATGGTCGTGAACAAGCCGTCGCTCTTTGAAGGAAGTTATGAGCGCTACTTGCTCAATCGACTTCGCGAGGAAGTCCCGTATTCGGAAGTCCCGATCAAACTTGTTTTCAGTGCGCGTCGCCGCGAACAGGACGGCACAAGACCCTCGCGCGCTGCTGGAAAACCCTAAGGATGTCGATTCAGCCGCTTCCGATTTTCGAACGCGACGCTGATCCAAAGTTTCGCGCACTCGAGACGGATGCTGAGGTCTATGCGAGGCAGAAACCCCCGACCTCGATTGTCATTCGCGGCGGGCGAATGAAATGGATTGCGGAATACCCATACGACGGGAGCGCCAAACCGGGTTGCGGATCCAAGTTGATCGCGCGCACGCATCGCGGCATGGAAATGGTCGAGATGCTCACGACCGTCTGTTCCAACTCGGGTTGCTCCAAGAGCGTTTCCCGCAAAGAAGTCCTTGAATACATCGAGAACTCCGGTGGTCGCGACTATCCGTTTCACAGCGAGGGGCAAATCATCCGCGTTGCGACTGCGCAGGATGTCGAGCGGTGGAATGGGATCCAGTCCGAAGCTGCCTCGTTGAGCCCGATCGCGAAGGAAGTCCTTCATTCGAGCGGACTCGCGATGAAGTTCGTTGCGATCGAACCTCTCTTCGGCCAAGAGCTGCTGACGATTTACTACTTGAGCGAAGAGCGCGTTGATTTTCGAGAACTCCTCAAGACGCTCGCGGCAAAGTTCTCAACGCGCATTGAACTTCGACAGGTTGGAGCGCGCGATGAAGCTCGGCTCGTCGCCGATTATGAAAAGTGCGGACAGCACTGCTGCTGCAAGAACTTCCTGAAAGTCCTCAAGCCCATCTCAATGAAGAGCGCCAAGCTGCAAAAGGCGACACTCGATCCAATGAAGATCAGCGGACGATGCGGTCGGCTGATGTGCTGCTTGCGCTACGAGGATGAGACATACGAGACGCTCTCCAAGCGCATGCCAAAGTTGAAGTCGCGTGTCGAAACACCTGATGGACCTGGCACGGTCATTGAAGCGAGAACACTGGTGCAACTCGTCCTCGTTCGTCTCGATGCCCGCGGTCAAGAATTCGCCTACCCCATCGAAGACGTCAAAGTCATTCCGAAGGATGGCGCGCCCGATCGCAAGACCAACAATGGTTGACGACTCGGTGTGATTGAAGCACACACCGGGCTGTGCGGCGCAGCAAATCGGGCTCTCATCGACGAAGTCGAGTCTCGCACACCGTGTAGCCCGTCGAAAGAAGGTCCCGCGCGAGTTGCGGAGCCGGCAAGCGTCCGCGCAGCCGGCGAGCATGTTTGAGCGCCGGGAGGTCCTTTCGCGGGCTTCACGCTTTCGTGTTTCCGTGATCCGCTTCGCCTGTCCACCCCCATCCAATTGTTAGGATCCGACGACTATGACATCCAGCCGCGCGCACGCGACCGCGCCACAATCCACGAGCGGCATCATCGACACCCTGCAATCCCTCATCGTCGCATTCGTCTTTGCGATGGCATTCCGGGGATTCATCTTGGAAGGGTTCGTCATTCCGACAGGATCGATGGCGCCGACTCTCATGGGCGCGCACGTTCGTCTACGAAGTCCGGCGACTGGATACGAGTATGCGGCCGACGATGCAGAAGTGCTCATGGCTGCGATGAGCAGAATGAAAGGCGATCGACCGATCTTCGATCCAATGATCAGCCGACAGCAACCGCTCGTCAAGATCGACAATGAAATGCTCGCCGCCGAAGGTCGCATGGGCGACCGCGTGCTTGTGCTGAAGTATCTCTTTCCGTTCACGGCTCCCAAGCGATGGGATGTTGTGGTCTTCAAAACTCCAACCGACCCAGTTGGCGAGGCCGTCTACTACATCAAGCGCCTCGTCGGGATGCCTGATGAGACGCTGCTCATCGCAGATGGTGACATCTTCACTGGATCACGCACGGCGACTGCCGACGACCTGCGCATCGAACGCAAACCGGAGTATGTCCAGCGCGCAGTCTGGCAGCCGGTCTACGACAGCAACTTCCAACCGACCGACATCGCGCGCCTCGAAAGCGCCCTGAAACACCGCTGGGTCGGCGCACCGTGGACCGCCTCCGATGGTTGGGACATTCGAGGCAATCGCGCGTGGACGTGGGACAAGACGTCCGCGGCAACGCTCGCATGGTCCAACGACATTCTGCCCCTCGACGATTGGAATGCGTACAACGTTTATCGCAGGGAGATCCCGACTTTCCCGACAGCTGACCTCAGCATTGCGGCTGCGATTCAAATTCAGGATCCAACAACCTTTCGCACGACACTCGAGCTGTCGGCTCGCGGGCTCGTCTATAAGTTCGACCTCGACGCAGGTCGTGCCCGTTTGTCTGTGACCGAAGCAGAGTCGCAGAAGGTGATCGCGACCGCCGAGGCTCCATTCACCTTTGGATCAAAAGATGTCACGAACTGGTCGGATCCAGTGCTTCTTGAATTCTGGCATGTCGACCAAGAACTTCGAGTCTTCGCAGACGGCGTGTCCATCGTGAATCTTCCGTACGACCTCGGCGGACCAGTCAAGCGTTTGCTTGCATCGCACTTCGGAAGAACGCTCGAGCAGGTGCTCGCGAATCCGATGGGGCAGCGACCAACACCAACTTCCCTCTTGTGGAAGTTTGATGGATCGCCATTCACCCTGCGCCATGTTGAAGTCAAGCGCGATCTTTACTACCGACCCGACTTCCTCAGCGCAAACAATCAGTTCCCCACGAACGGTCCTGCACTGGCAGGGCTTGCCTTCGCGACGGATCCCATGAATCTCTCGCGTGTTCATCCTGGGGAGTTTGTGATGTTCGGCGACAACAGTGGCGCGAGCAAGGATTCGCGGCTTTGGGGAAGACCCCACCCACTCGTCACGAACGAACTTGGCAATGACCATCCATTCGTCGTTCCACAAGAGTTGCTGATCGGAAAGGCGTGGTCTGTGTACTTCCCCGCACCGATGCCGCTGAGCTCGGGCGGTCGCGCGTTCATCCCAGACTTCGGGCGACTGCGGTTCATCCGATAGTCCGTCCCCGGCAACCGTGCGCATCTCTGTCCCTGTCGCCGATGGATTTCTCTTCATCGCCGCTGTGTTGTGGGGTGCTGGTTTCGTCGCGCAGCGCATCGCCGCACAGGACATGGGGGACACTCCCTTCACATTCAATGCGGCTCGGTTTCTGATTGGCGCGCTCTTGCTGTTGCCGTTCGTTGTTGGTCGAGCGAGTGCACGAACACGCGTCACGCTGATTGGTGGCGGCGCGGCTGCAATTGCGATGTTGGTGGCTGCATCGCTCCAACAAAAAGCGATGGCGACCGTCACGCCAGGCACTGCTGGATTCATCACTGGCACCTATGTCATCTGGACTCCCCTGCTTGGATTGCTCTGGGGACAGCGAGTCAATCGTCGCGTTTGGATCGGCGCGGGACTCGCGCTCGTCGGTCTGTGGTTCTTGACGATTCGAGGTCCATCCGAAATCGCAGTTGGCGATCTCTATCTGTTGGGGTGCGCGGTCGCGTGGGCGTGCCATGTGCATGTCATTGGCTGGGCTGCAACTCGAGGCGACGCGCTTGGAATCGCCTTCGTTCAGTTCGCCGTGACTGGATTGCTCTCCGCAATGATCGCCATGCAATTCGAGCCTGTCTCGCTCGAACTGCTTCGCGCAGGCTCCGGCGCGATCGCCTTTTCTGCGGTCTTCTCGATCGGAATTGCGTTCACCCTGCAGGTCCTCGCGCAGACTTCTGCGCCGGCTGCGCATGCAGCGATCATTCTTTCGCTTGAGTCGGTCTTCGCAGAGGTGTCAGGATCCATATGGACGCACGAGTCGTTCGACCCACGAAAGTGGCTCGGCGCTGGACTGATGCTCGCAGGTGCGCTCGTGGCAACTGTCACGGGTCGTAGCCCGCAGAGTCCGACACAAGCGAGTCCATCCCAAAGAGGCTCGCGCGAGTGATCGAACTCATCGTTGACTCTGTCGCGGTTCCGGTGTTGGTCGCGATTGCACTTCTGCTGATTCCGAGGATGCCGTGGTGCGCAGAGAGCGGCCAGCGCACTGCTGCGTGGACGGCGCCACTTGCGATTGCGATCGTCACTGCAATGTCGCTTTATTCCGTGGAAGGTGCCGCGATCTTGAAGTTCGAGCAGCGATGGAACACGCTCCTTCTCGTCGGTGCAGTCGTCGGTGTCGGCGCCGCAATCGCCCGAGGTTCGGCGGCGATGGGTGCGGGCGCTGCTTTTCTCGCGCTCTTTCTGCTGCGACTCCCAGGTTTCGATGGGATCGCCGATCGTGTTCTCATCGGACTCGCTGGTGCAGTGATGTCGTTCGTCATGAGGAAGCCGATGCACAGCGCGCCAATTCTGGCAACGCTCGCCACCGCGGTTCCCCTGCTCTCATTGGCGGCGCTTCTCGCCTCTGTCGGATCGATGAAGATCGCACTGCTCGCAGGAGCGCTTGGAGGCACAGCGACTGCATGTGGCGCATTGACTTGGTGGGGTCCTCGGTTCTGGGGTGGTCATGCATTCGCAACTGCCGCAACAACGATGGCGGTTGCAATCACTGCATATGGGGCCGCGTACCACGCTGACGCGGATGTCTTTCGGGGTGCGTGGTGGCTGGTCGCGGCTTCGCCCGCACTGATGGCGATCGCGACAATCTCAGGCGTGCGTTCTTCCCGCGTGCGAACCTGCTGCGCGATCGGTTTCTGTCTCGTCATCGCACTGTGTGTGGTGATCGTCGCAGTCGTCATCGCGCGCCAGGGCTGACCCGGGCGGAGTGAGGGTTGGTTCGCTGGTCATCCGTTCGGCTGCTCAACGACTCGACGTGGGTTGCGTTCGTATGCTTGCGCTCATGCCTCACTTCCCTGCGGTTGCCCGGCTTGAATATCGAGGAGCGCAGTCTCGGGAGCCCCTTTCGTTTCGGCACTACAACGCGGACGAACTCGTCGCAGGTCGTTCGATGCGCGATCACCTTCGGTTCGCGGCGTGCTATTGGCACACGATGCGCAATGGTCTCGCGGATCCTTTCGGCTCGGCGACCGCGCAGACTCCGTGGGACGACGGCAGTGATTCGATCGAGAACGCAAAGCGGCGAGCGGATGCGTTCTTCGAGTTTCTCGGCAAATGTCAGATCGATCGTTGGTGCTTTCACGACCGCGACCTTGCCCCTGAGGGCGCCACCATCGCGCAGTCAGAGCGGAATCTCGACCAAGTCGTCGCGCATGTGCGCGAACTTCAGCGACAGCACGGCGTCAAGCTGCTCTGGGGAACGGCGAATCTTTTTTCGCACCCGAGGTATATGCACGGCGCTGCGACAAGTCCGTCGGTCGAATCGTTTCTCTTCGCTGCGGCGCAAGTTCGCAAAGCGATGGAAGTCACGATGGAACTTGGTGGGGAGGGTTACGTCTTCTGGGGCGGACGAGAGGGATATTCCACGCTGATCAATACGGATGTCGCGCGTGAACGCGAGAACCTCGCGCGGTTTCTACACCTTGCTGCGGATCACGCGAAGTCCATCGGATTCGCGGGGCAATTGCTCATCGAACCGAAGCCGCACGAGCCATCGACGCACCAATATGACAGCGACGCTGAGGCGACGCTGAACTTCCTGCGCGAGTTTGGACTCTTCGGAAGGTTCAAGTTGAATCTAGAGACCAACCACGCGACGCTCGCTGGGCACTCGATGGAACATGAACTCACTGCTGCGATCGCTGCGAATTCACTGGGATCGATCGACGCCAACATGGGAACGCCCGGGCTCGGCTGGGACACCGATCGTTTTCCGGTCGATCTCTACCTCACGACAAACATCATGTACCTGGTGCTCGGGATGGGCGGGTTCGTGCAGGGTGGTCTGAACTTCGACGCCAAACGCCGACGAGAGAGTTTCGAGCCCGTCGATCTGTTCCACGCGCATGCCGCTGGAATGGATGCGTTTGCGTTCGGTCTCAAGGCGGCAGATCGACTGCGGCGCGACGGACGAATCGCGCAGTTCGTGCGTGATCGATATGCGTCGTGGTCAAGCGAACTGGGCGCTGAGATCGCCGCTGGAAAACTGACGCTTGCAGAGTGTGCAAAGCGCGCAAATGAATTGTCTGCGCGCGCTCCAGCGTCGGGTCGTCAAGAAATGCTCGAGGCCCTCTTGAACGATGTGATCTTCTCGCAGCAGTGTGATTGATGCTGCGATCGTGATCGAAAGCCGCGACTACTTCTCTGCTTTTTGTGCTTCTGGCGCTTCTGCCTGCACACCCTCGAGTGAAATGATCACGCGAGTCTGGTCGCCAAGCATCCCCTTTTCGACACCGTAGCTCACGCCGAAATCGCTGCGCTTCACTTCGAATGTGGCCTCGAATCCAGCGCGAGTACCCATAGGTCCGCCTGAGATCTCGGAGCACTCGAAGGGAACGGTGATGGACTTCGTGACACCGCGAATGGTGATGTCTCCGGTCACTTCAATTCGATCAGGCGCGAGTGGCTTCGAACTCTTGCTGACGAATGTCATTGATGGAAATTCGACGGCGTTGAAAAAGTCCGGGCTCTTGAGATGCCGATCAAGCTGCGCGCTGTTGCTATCGATGCTCTCTGTCTTGATCGACACGTTTAGCGAAAGCGATTGCGTAGGCACATACTGAATCGTTCCACTCACGTCATTGAAGAGTCCCCAGAATCGTCCAGCCTTCAGATGCTGCACGCGAAAGAGCGCCATCGAATGTGTATCGTCGATCTCGAATGTCGCTGCGACGGCTGGCGCACTCGCGCTCGCTGCACCTTGAGATGCGGGAGCATCCTGCGACGCGAAACCAAATGCGCAAAGCAACACGACCACGCTCGAGGCGACGACGACGGAAACGGCACGTCGGTTGGCGGCCGACTGAACTGAAAGAGATGCGGGAGCGCTGTGGCGAATCATGTGGAGACCTCTCTTGGTTTGGACTGGTTGAAAATTCAATGCAGGACGCGAACGGCAATCGTACGCGGCACGAGTGCGGGCGCTGCGTGCGCGCACGTCCCTCCGCGAAGGTGCACGAGGGTCGCTGCGCCGCTCGTTCAATCGCCATCTGCATCGAAAGCTGCTGCGCAGCAGTTCGACGGTGCCCACTGAGGCACAAGACGAGCGGATCGTCGGAGCTCGAACAACTCGACGGCCCAAGATCCAAGTGAAACGCTGATGTTTCGACAGAGGCTTTCCCAATCGACCGTGGGAGATCCGCACGCGAGCGACAGTGCTGGACCAATTGCCGAAGCAAATTTGGGGGCGGCGAGCGATGCGCTGCCGGGAGACGAGTGACCTCGCTTCGTGTTGAGCTTCATAGTGCAACGCACGCGCTTCGCGCCTGGGCTGCTTGGCTTGTGACTCATCTGGGAAGTGCCTCCATGCACATCCCATCGCGCAGATCGGAGAGCCACTTCAACGAACCATCGGATTTCGATGGAGCGAGAAGGAAGACCGATCGAACTTACTGCGTCCTATAACCCGCTCAATACGTCAGACTATTCGGGTCAAACCCAAGTTTCTGAAGAATTCCATCGAATTGATCCAAAGAATAGAACTCGATCGAGAGTTTCCCTGTTCCGAGCTTGCGCCCCTTCTTGATTCTGACTTTCGAACCGAGGTGGTTTCCGAGTCGCTTCTCTAGGTCTCCGATCTGGGCAGATCCCTTTCTTGGAATTGCCACCGGTGGTGGAGCCGAGAGACCGGATGCCGTCTTGAGTCTCTGAACCTCACGTTCCAATTGACGGACAGACCATTCGTCGTGCAGCGATTTCTCCGCCACCGACCGACGCACCTGGATGTTTTCTAGTGCCAGAAGTGCCTTCGCGTGACCCTGGGCCAATCGCCCTTCTCGAACACATCCAGCGCAGAAAGGATCTAGATCATTGAGCCGAAGCAAGTTCGCTACAGAGGCTCGGTCCAGCCCAACCTTCTCAGCAGCCTGCTGCTGTGTCCACGAGAAGTCACTTATCAGACGCTGTAGCGCCTTGGCGCGCTCCAGTGGGTTCAAGTCCTCACGCTGAACATTCTCGATCAGCGCAAACACCGCTGATTGGGACTCGTCTGCGTCTCGCAAGATCGCGGGGATTTCCTTCTTTCCAAGCGCCTCAAACGCACGTAGGCGACGTTCGCCAGCGATGAGTTCATGCGTCTTCCCGCCGATCGGGAGTCGAAGTTTTCGCACTACGACCGGCTGAAGGAGCCCGTGTTGCCGAATTGAATCAGCAAGCGATTGGATGGCGCGGTCGTCGAATTTCTCTCTGGGTTGACGTGCGTTGCGCGCAATGAATGAAATTGACAACTCTTCAACGCCCGTCGAGTGCTTTGTCGAGGGAAGCGGTGGAGTGTTCCCCGTGGAACGTTCCTGTGGTTGTGGCAGATGTCGCTTGTCGGCCTGTGGCTCTGCCTGCGTTCTTGCTGTAGGCGGGGGCGGTGCGACTGGTGCACGATTCGGCGAACTAGTCTGCTGGCTCGTTGGTTGGTTCGTCTGCTGGCTCGGAGCAGCCGGTATCAACGACCCAAGGCCGCGTCCCAACCTAGAGACGACCGATGGCCTTGCGGGAGGTTTCGCCGTACTGTGATCCGACGAACCAGGCACAACACCGCTACGTGCCTGTTGCGGCTCCAGGCCCTTACTAGCAGTGCCGCTCTTACTATTCGAATTTGACGGGGAATCTTGGTGATTCTCTTGCATAACGAGTCCTTTCGTTGTGTTCCACGTGGAACTAGTTTCGGCAGAGTCTACAACACCGGCAACAAGTTTTCCATACACGTGCTGCGCCTTATCGGACTTCGCGCACTCCTTATCATTCCGCTAGTGCCTACCCCGGTATCCATTCTCTCGATCACAACAACTGCGGATACCCGCACGCTTACCACGAAGGCGATCACGATCAACGCGGAAGAGTCGCTTGCCCTGAAACACGAATTCGAATTGGCGCTCCGCGATCTGCCGACCGGCGTTCGCATCATTCATTTAGATGTGCCGAACTTGCTGGCAATGAGCAGCCGAGGATTTGAATCGCTGCTCTCGCTGCACCACGCATGCGCCGAACGTGAGATTGCGCTTTCACTTTCAATAATCACGCCAGAATTTCAACGCCTTCTTGGTCGCATGGGATTCCTGCGGCTTCTCAAAGTCGACAAGGCATAGCCACCACGCCGCGATTGCGGCTGCGTCGCTCTTCAACAAACTCGAATCAGTAGACAGGTAGCGAGTCGCCGACGCTTGGATGCACGACGTCAGAAGCGACGTTCTGCCGAAGGATCGCTCCAAACTCTTCGCGCGCCTCAACCGACCCATGCACAAGCGCGATCGTCGTCGGAGCCCCCGGCATTCGCTTGACCCATGCGAGCAAATCGTCGCAGTCGCCATGTCCCGAGATTCCCGGGATGCGATCGATCTTGGCTTTGACATCGAGCGCAGCGCCATTGATTTCAACACGCGTCGCGCCGTGCAGAAGTCCGTGCCCAAGCAATCCATCGAGCTGGTGCCCCGTAAAGAGAATTCGAGTATCGGGCTGATCGATTGCAAGACGCACATGCCTGAGAATTGGTCCAGCGTCGCAGAAGCCGGAGCCCGCCATGATGACGCATCCAACCTTGACTCGATCGATCGACTCCGACTCTCTGCGGGACATCAGCGTGTGCAACTCTGGAAAGTGAAGCGGATTCGTGCCACGAATGCATGCCCGGTGAAGCGATGCCTCGAGAAGTTGCGGATGGCGCGCATAGAGTTCGGTGGCGCGCGCTGCCATCGCTGAGTCCAGATAGACCGGCATTCCTTGAAGAACGCCGTCACGCGAAGCACGCGCAAGAAGTTGCAGAATCGTCTGCGCCCGTCCAAGTGCAAAAACAGGCGCTAATACACGTTGATTCTTCTCGCGAGCCTCTTTTAGGATTTCGACAAGCGCCGTGTACTGGTCGGTCTGCTGAAACCGCCGCGCGCCATTTGTTGATTCCATAATCAACAGGTCAGGGGCCCGATCGGACCACTGATGCGGCGCGAGCAGTTGGTTCGCCATCGGCCCGATGTCTCCCGAGAAGATCACGCGTGCAGCCTCGCCGCCACCCGCGCGTTGAATGCGAAGTTCGATGCTCGCCGCTCCAACGACATGGGACGCGTGCAGGAATCGCATCTCCACTCCTTCAGCGATCGACTCCCACTCCATGAAGGCGATGGCACGGATCGATCGCGCCACCCGCTCTGCATGACGATGCGTGAAGAGCACGGTAGGGGGGACCGTGCGAATCGCAATGGCGGTCGCCAGATGCGCGGGAGCGAGTACACGAGAACTCGGCGCAGTTCCCGCGCGGTGCTCCTGCACCCGAGTCTGCTGCAGTGTTGCGGAACTCGTCAACACACGCGGAAGCAACTCGGCGGTGGGCTCCGTCGTCAGCACTGGTCCCTCGAATCCAAGCGCAGGCAGCATGCCAAGTCGACCGCAGTGATCGATATGCGCGTGGGTCACGATCACAGCATCGAGCGTTTTGAAGTCGAGCGCTGGTGGCACAGCATTGCGCGTCTCCTGGTCTTGCGATCCCTGAAACATCCCAAAGTCAACAAGCAGATGCGCGCGGTCCGTCGTGACCTCAAAGCATGACCCCGTGACCTCACCAGCCGCGCCATGAATGCGCACGTTCGCGCATGGAACTCCATCTCTCATGCACGCGGGTGTACCATTCTTCCCCCGTGCTTGTTGAAGTCTTGATCTCGCTTGCGCTCTGCGATCCCCCAAAGATCGTTGATGCATGCCCCGCACTGGATCAGGTCGATGCTTCTCTTGGCGACCGCAAGACGGCGCTTGTTGCATGCGCGGCCGCCGCGCAGAAGTCTCCTCTGGACTATCTGCTGGACCTCGTCGATCAACTTCCGCCCCTCGACCGTCGAAGCGAGGTCTACGGAGATCTCATCGCGCAGTGGGAGAGCGGCGAACTCGCCAATTCATCTATCGCCTCGAAACTGATCGCAATTCTCAATCGGGAGGGCGCCTCCGCCAGCGCGAAGGTCGTTGCACTGCGAGCACTTGCCGCGATGCCGCTAGCGGCGCGCCCGGAACCCTACCGAGAGATTGTGCAAGTCGAAGTCGAGATCAGCACCCTGCCGTCGCAGATGGCATATGACCGCAAGGATTTCTCAGTCGCGCCGGGGGCTCTCGTTCACCTCTCGTTTCATAATCCAGATGCCCTCGAGCACAATCTCTTGATCGTGGCGCCAAATTCACTCGCTGAGATGGGACTCGCGGGCGACCGCATGGGGCAAACTGCAGAAGGAAAACTGAAGGAGTATGTGCCGAATTCCACCAAGGTGCTTGCGGTTATGGGTCTGGTCGGGCCAGGCAAGTCGAAGTCGTTCTGGTTCGTGGCTCCGACAAAGCCCGGCACCTATCCATATGTATGCACGGTCCCAAGCCACTGGCGAACGATGAACGGAAAGATGAAGGTGGTGGCGCCTGCTGCACCAACCAAAGCTCCATGATCTCGGCAAGCAGTTGAAGGTCCTCCACACTCCCTGATTGGTAGGCTTCTCGCCCTAAGGAAATCCACCTATGCCCACTCTCAATAAAGCTCAAAGCGACACGGCTCGCGTGCTCATGCAGAAGATCGAAAACAAGACCGCGGTCATCGCGATCGTCGGACTCGGCTATGTCGGTCTGCCGCTCGTGCGGGCGATTCGAGACGGCGGATTCCCCGTCATCGGCTTTGATGTCGATCAAAGAAAGATCGACGCACTCAAGAAGGGCGAGCGCTACATCCTTCACTTGGGAGATAGTTTCTTCAGCACGCTTCTCGCGGACAAGCAGTTCACACCCACGTCGACTCCGAGCGATCTCGGAAAGGCTGACCTCGTCATCTTGTGCGTTCCAACTCCGCTTGGCCCTCACCACGAGCCCGACCTGACCTATGTCTTCGAGAGCACCAAGACAGCAGCAGCATCCTTGCGCAAGGGACAGCTCATCGTGCTTGAGTCGACGACCTATCCAGGAACGACGCGCGACGAGATGAAGCCGATTCTCGACAAGCGCGGGCTTGAGTGCGGACAGGACTACTTTCTCGCATACAGCCCAGAACGCGAGGATCCCGGCAGCATGGGCCGCAGCGCGCAGCACATTCCAAAGTTGGTTGGCGGCGTCGATGACATCTCGACTGATCTCGCGATGGCGTTCTACACGCAGGTTGTCAAGGAAGCGCATCGCGTTTCAACGGCCGAGATCGCGGAGAGCGCGAAGCTTCTCGAGAACATCTACCGCGCCGTCAATATCGCGTTGGTGAACGAGATGAAAGTCGTGCTCACCGATATGAACATCGATGTGTGGGAAGTCATCGCCGCGGCAAGCACAAAGCCCTTCGGATTCCAGGCGTTCTATCCAGGACCAGGGCTTGGCGGACACTGCATTCCGATCGATCCGTTCTATCTCACGTGGAAGGCGCGCGAAGTCGGACGCAACACGCGGTTCATCGAACTCGCGGGTGAAGTCAATACGTCGATGCCTCACTACGTCATCGAACGAACGCAGCACGCTCTCAATGAACACTCGAAGTCGATCAAGGGATCGAAGGTCTTGGTGCTCGGGATCGCTTACAAGAAGAACATCGACGATCCGCGCGAGAGCCCTTCTGCCGAGATCATCGAACTCCTTCGCGACCGAGGTGCGAATGTCTCCTATCACGATCCGCATCTTGCGGTCTTCCCCGCAATGCGAAAGCACCGTGTCAACTTGTCGTCGGTGCCGCTGACGTCTGCGAAGCTTTCAGAGAGCGACTGCGTGCTGATTCTGACCGATCACGATGCCGTCGACTATTCACTCATTGGCAAGCACGCGAAGCTTGTCGTCGATACGCGAAACGCGATGGCTCGCATCCCCGCAGACCACGTCAAGTGCGAAGTCATCAAGTCGTGAATTCGCCCGCATCACTGGGTATTCTTTCCGAAGCACACTCATGAAGCACCCAGGGTTCCAGCCGCACTCACAAGCCCGCCGACTGCTGTCGCGGGTGATCTTGATTGGTCTCGTTCTGCTCGTTGCGGCGACTCCCGCCCTCGCGCAAGAGGTTGCGGCCGTCAGCGGAGCTCCGCGGCAGCCCGTTGTGCGAACCTTCCCCGCAGCGTGGATTGGGTATGTCGTGATGGCATTGATCGCTGGCGCGATCTTGATGGTCAGCCTGACATCGTCCAAGCGTGGGCAGCAGAACCAATGAGCGATTCCGCGCTCGGCACTGGCGCGGAAGGCATCACTGATCGACGCAGAGTCGCTGCGCTCACGATCCTCAATGGGTTGCTTCTCGTGGGAATCATCGCCGTTCCACTGTCGCGCAGCGCCGATGGTCAAGCTGGCCTCGCGTCGCGTTCGCACGCAACCTATTCGATGGCCGGAGGCAATGTTCCGGGGGTTGCGATGGGCGCGGTCTATATCGTCGATGAGACCCACGACGAAATGATCGGCATTATGTGGAACGACAAGGCGAAGTCATTGGCCTCGATCGGTTATCGAAATCTAGCGGCCGACAGCGGAGCTTCTGCGAGGTCTCGACCATGACGATCCAACGACCGCTTCGCTTCGCCAGAGTCGAGTGGGGATTAGCGACTTCGGCGTGTGTCCTTGCGACGATTCTCGTCATGCTTTGCATCGGTCAGCCTATTGACCAAGTCGCCCGCGCCGGCGAATCCGTCACTCCAGGCCCCAACGGTATCGGGGTGATCGCACTGACCAACGGCGAAGGTCCTGACAATCGACAAACCGAGAATGTCTACTTGCTCGACAACCGAAACGAACTCCTGATGATTTATGGCGTCGATACCACTGGGAACAACCGCACGCTCACGCTGCGGACGGTCGAAAGCCTTCCCAATCTCTTTCGAGCCGCACGAACGCGCTGAGTTTTCCAAAGCCAGATGCGCGCGCGCCCCGTCGAGACAGTCACAGCAATTGCGCGCGCCGCTCGATTCACGAAGAGGTCCATCAAAGCAGATTCGAAGCGGCAGGCGCTACGCCTCGCGCTTGCGATGATCGACATGACAACGCTCGAGGGGAAAGACTCTCCAGAGAAGGTCCGCGCAATCTGTCAGAAGGCGATTTCGCCGAGCGATCTTGCGTTCTCCGAACCGCTGCCGAGCGCTGCTGCGGTGTGTGTGTATCCGGCGCTCGTGCCCATCGCGAAGGAGTCGCTTGCGGGAACAGCGATCAAGATCGCATCGGTCGCGACTGGATTCCCGAGCGGTCAGTATCCGCTTGATGTGAGACTCGAAGATTGTCGCAAGGCGGTTGAGGCGGGGGCGGATGAGATCGACATGGTCATTTCGCGCGGCTTGTTTCTTGCGGGTCGCATCGATGAAGTGCGCGCCGAAATCCGCGAGACGCGCGCGATGTGCATTGAAGCGTCAGGATCAAGGCGCAAGGGCAAGGCGCATTTGAAGATCATTCTTGAAACTGGCGAACTCGGCACGCTCGAGGCAGTTCGGCGCGCAAGCGACATTGCAATCGACGCTGCGTCGAGTGTTCCAAGAGCGCCAGCTCTGAAGGATGGCGACGTGTTCATCAAGACATCAACGGGGAAGGTCCAGCCGGCCGCGACGATGCCCGTGACTCTCGTGATGCTCGAAGCGATCCGCGATCACTTCTTGGCGACAGGAGTGCGCATCGGCATGAAGCCGGCAGGGGGGATTCGCGCTGCGAAGAGCGCGGTCGCTTACCTCGTGATGGTGAAAGAAACACTCGGCGACGAATGGCTCACGCCGAAGCTCTTTCGTTTCGGCGCATCCACGCTGATGAACGACATTGTGCGCCAGTTGATGCGACTCGAGTTCAAGTCAAGCGACGCGCTGCGCGGCGCCGTGCGATACGCCGCGAGTTATGACATGACGGAGTGAGGGGTTGGGACAGGAGAGTGCCGAGCACCGGCACGAGCTCGAGATCGCGCGAGCAACTCCAGCGGCGCACTATGACCCGCGGCGATTGAATGCCTTTTGCCACTCACTCGCAGCCTTCTGCGCCTCCGCAATTTGCGCCGGCGTCATCCGCGAAGCGACTCGATCCAGCGCGGCAGAGACACGCGCTTGCATTTGGTGGGACTTCGTGACGGCAAGCGCAAGCGAGGTCCACATGTAGGCGGCGATCGCGTTCGGCGTGACACCCTCGCCGCTGTCGTACATGCGCCCAAGGTTGTACTGGGCATACGCGTTCCCCTGATCCGCAGCCTTGCGGTACCACGAGACCGCTTGCACGGCATCTTTCTCGACACCCTCGCCCCTGTCGTACATGCCCCCAAGGGTGTACTGGGCATACGCGTTCCCCTGATCCGCAGCCTTGCGGTACCACGAGACGGCTAGCACGGCATCCTTCTCCACACCATCGCCGCTCGCATACGAGAGCCCAAGTTTGAACTGGGCATCCGCTTACCCCTGATCCGCGGCCTTGCGGTACCACGAGACGGCTTGAATGGATTCTTCCTCTACGCCATCGCCGCTGTGGTACATGATCCCAAGTTTGAACTGGGCTTTCGCGTGCCCCCGATCCGCAGCCTTGCGGTACCACGAGAAGGCTTGCACGGCATCTTTCTCGACACCATCGCCCCTGTCGTACATGTCTCCAAGGTTGTACTGGGCTTGCGGGTTCCCCTGATCCGCAGCCATGCGGTACCACGAGACGGCTAGCACGGCATCTTTCTCCACACCCTCGCCGCTCGCATACTTGAGCCCAAGGTTGAACTGGGCTTTCGCGTCCCCCGCGTCTGCCTTCTTTCGCAGCGCTGCAAGGTCTGCACTTTCGCTCTGGGTCGGCGGATCAACCCTCGCCCTGCTTGGTGTGCCACCCGATTGAGTTTGTGCAGTTGCCGTCCCAACAGCGAGCAGGAGGCAGAGCACCCGGAGTGCCTGATTGCGCATAGTGCGATCAGCCTAGTTTCGACAACACATACAAGTCAAGCGGCGCGCAGCCGGCGAGCATGTTTGAGCGCCGGGAGGTCCTTTCGCGGCCTTCTCGCTTCTGTGCTTCACATCGCACTTGAGGCACATACCGCACTGACCCCCGCGAACAGGTGACTTGGACGCCCGAATCGGGCGTTCAGATCACCTGTTGAGGGGTATCGCTGCGCGCCCGCCCCTAAAGCGCTCCCCATCCCGCAAGCAGCGCCGCGAGATCCGATCCATCAACGACTCCACTCGCATCAACATCCGACTGCACATCACTCGTTCCCCACGCCGCAAGCATTTTCGCAAGGTCGAGTCCATCGATCGCACCATTCAAGTCGAGGTCTCCGCGCGCGCGCTCGCAGCGATCTGCTTTGTTGTCGCTGTCGACATCCTCAAGCCTGATCTCGACGCGCGCATCACCCGACGGCACTCCTGCGCGCATGTCGCGATATGAGCCAATCGCAGAGTGCTCGCCACGCACTGCAACCGCGAATCCAACGCGAATCGGTCCGCGACTCTCCCAGACTTGCCCGGTTCTTCCGAACGATTCGTGGAATCCACTCGTGTCCGCTGTCGGCCATGAACCGACGAGAAGGTTGTCTCCATCGAGCGCGACGCGCGATCCAAACTTTCCCGTATCGATGCTCGACGCTGACTCGATCGTCTGCGACAACTGCCACGCCGAACCACTCCAGTCGAACATGTGCACGGCGCTTCCGTTGAGCGACGACTGTGCGCCTGCGCCGGGCGATCCGACTGCGATTCGAATTCCGTCTGTCGCCACTGCGGTGCCTGAACGACCCGCAAACTGCGGCAATCCCTGCAACCTCACTGCATCCGCCCAGGTCGACGCACCGCGCATCGAGTAGTAGACCGCCCCGGGTTCTTCTCCAGTTGGAAGCGCGACATACGGCGCGCCAACCACGGCGACACCTTGCGCGACAGCAACAGCAAGCCCAAAGTTTCCCTGATTCGTTGCATCAAGTGGAGCCAGCGTCTTCACCAACTGCCATATCGCACCGACGCGCTCATAGATATAGGCGTGACCACGCTGCGCTGGACCAGTCGTAACCGCATACTCCGGCGCGCCGACAACGAGCACATCCCCTCGAAGCGCGACCGCCGCTCCGAATCGCCCAGCCTCGATCGGTACTGGCGCAGTCAGCGTCGCCACCAGCTGCCACGGCGCGCCAGTCGCTGACTTGTTGTAGATGCAGACATCTCCCGCTCCGTTGAATGCACCCACGTCACGCGTCTCACTACCGACGGCGATCGTCGATCCGTCGACAGCGACTGCGCGACCGAACAGATCCATTGCGTGCGGGTTCGCATGGCGCAGTGTCGCGACAAACTGCACCGTGCTCCCCGTTATCGAAAACACAGTTGCGCTTCCTGCGAACGACCCGCCGACGTCGTCGCCGTATGCGCCGACTACGACAGTGCGACTATCGGTATCAACCGAATACCCATAGAAGTTGTCCGTGAGTGCAAGTTGCGGCGGGGCGCCCGTGACCACGCCTCCGGCGCACAAGAACCTCGACTCGATCGCGCAGAGCGTTGACGACGCAAGATCGCATCGATCAAGCGCACCGTTGCCATCGCAGTCGCTCGCTGACCCATCCGCAAGTTGCGTGATGTCGATCCGACCATCTTGGTCGCAGTCACCGAAGGCGCCCGGCGGCGCCGCGCATCGAAATCCACGAACTGCTGCGTTGGTGGTGACAAGCGAACTCGCGTTATCCCTGCCTGCATCGCCGCCCACCGGCGCAACGCCCGTCGGCGTTCCATTGAAGTTGACCAGCGGATTCGAGAAGTGATCGATGCGAGATCCCGGCGAGTACGCCATCACCGTTCGATACGTCGTTCCGCTCGTCCCGGTGAATCGGTGTCCGACAGAGTGCGCGAATATCCCACCTGTCGTGCATCCGCCTCCATCGTTTGGAGCGTGACAGCATCCCATGTTGTGACCAAGTTCGTGAGCGAATGTCTGGCTCGACATGCAGCTCCACGCCGTCACGCTGAAGCCGATGCCTGAGACAGATGGATCGTTCGATGGCATCAAGTACGCGATGCCGCAGTACTCGCCGCTTGTTCGCACCATCGCGACGAGGTCTGCCCCCGCCGCGTCGCGGAGTTGATGAATCTCATCGAGCACCCCATCGCTGCCGGAGGCGAGCGAGCTGAGGTCGGCACTGAAACCCACTTCGGTGTACTGAACTTCCATGTCGAACACGACGCGAATGCGCGGAGCGATCGCGCTGTTGGAATAGGCCGCATTCGCGCTCGCTTCGGCAAGGTCGACGAGCGCACCAAGTTGTCCCGCGCCGCCCGCCTGTGTGCGCGCGCCAGGGGTCGTAATCACGAGCACATCGACTGTTGATGCGTCGCTGCATCCGCCGGCAATGCCCCCTTCTGCAGCGCCGTGCGCGCCACCTTGGTTCGCACCTCGGTGCGCACCACGCGCCACGAGATCCGCGGGTGCCTCAACCGCCCCCGCGCAGTCGCGCATGGCTTCTGGAGGAAGTGGCTCGAATTCAAGCGGTTTTCCCGAGGCTCCTTGCGCTCCCCATCGAATTCCAGATCCATCGAGAAGCGTCGCCGCCACGAATCCGGCGCGTTCCGCCACAACTGCCTGGACTGGTCCACTTGCATCGCGACCAGCGAGCACGCATGATCGTCGACCAACTTCGCGGTCGGTGACTTTCGACGAAGTGAATTCAATCCGACTTGGCCAACGCAACTCCAAGCCGTTCCAGGCAGCGACGATTGCAGTGCCCTTCGACTCGACAATCGGCGCACGATCCCCGTTCACTGAAATGGATTGCGTCGCTCCCGTACTCAACCCCATCAATACAAACAGGGCTGCGCTTGAAAGCATGTTTCACAGTCTAGGACCGAAGTCCCTCGGCACAAAGGCCTTTGGTGGGAACTTCAACCTCTCGATCGCAACACATGCGCGCTCAACATCCGCAAGTGCAGCACGAACGCGCCTCCACGGCGCAAAGATCGCATCGAGTTCGAGTTCTTTGGTGTGTTCGAGAACGCTCGTCGATGGAAACTTCACCGAGGGATTCGAAAGTGCCTTCGTCGCATCTTCGAGTTCTCGAATCATGCGCTCGAGATCTGCGCGGGCCGCCGAAAGCCGAAGCGCCGCAGGTCGCGCGCGTGGTGCGCCATCAGACTTCTTCCATGCGCCTGTCCGAGATGTATTTCCGCGTGGCGCGCCGCGACCGCCGCGAGATGCACCGAAACCACCACGAGAGCCGCCGCCTCTCTTGTCGTTGTCATCTGGATTTCCCTGCGGGTAAAAGGGGCGATTGGGAGGAACGGGCATAAACGCAATCGTAGAGACTTGCACCTGCCTGTGGTAAGACACTTCCCATGGCCTTCGTGAGATCCAAGTCCTTCATGCGATGGAGTCCAACCGTCATCGCTGGGATCGCAGTCGCAGGATCGCTCGTGATCCTCGCGGCCAAGCTCGCAGCTTGGTGGATGACACGGTCGGATGCTGTTCTCTCTGATGCGCTCGAATCGATCGTGAATGTTGTTGCGAGCGTCATGACACTCGGCGCGGTGCGGCTCGCGGCCAAACCGCCTGATGCAGATCATCCCTATGGACATGGGCGCGTCGAATTTGTGAGCGCAGCGGTCGAAGGGGGAATGCTCATCGCTGCGGGGTCGTTCATCCTCATCCACTCTGTGCAGTCGATGCTTGCGCACGCGCAGCCGATCCAGAACACTGGATGGGGACTCGTGCTCGTGCTCGGCGCGGGAGTCATCAATCTCGCGCTCGCTTGGCTCATGATCACAGCCGGCAAGCGCACAAACTCGGCCGCGCTCATCGCGGACGGCGTGCATGTGCTCTCCGATTGCCTCACCACCGCTGCGGTTGTTGGAGGGCTTCTCGTCATTCAGTTGACGCAGTGGTGGTGGGTCGATCCAGCAATCGCGATCGCCCTCGGTGGGCTGCTCGTTTTCATGGGATGGCGCGTCGCGAAGAGTTCCGTCAATCGGCTGATCGATCGGCAGGATGACGGCGACTTCGAGACACTTCGCGCTCTGCTTGCGAGTCACCTGCAAGAGGGGGCGCGCGAGCCGAAAATCTGCTCATTCCACCGAGTTCGCTGTCGCCACGACGGCAATCTGCACTGGATCGACATGCACATTCGCCTTCCTGCATCCATGAGCGTCGCGCAAAGTCATGACATCGCAAGCGTGATCGAGGACCGTGCCGTCGAAGCGCTCGGCGGCGGAGGAGTAGCGACGGCGCACTGCGAGCCCTGCCAGCCTGGGAAGTCTGGTCACAGTCAAGACTGCGGCTGCTCACGATCGCGGAGCACTTCGTAAGAGCCACAGAAGAGCAAGAGGAACTCGGGTAGCCCTCTCGTCACGAACCCGATCCCGCGTCCAAAGATTGCTGCGCGAAACGGTGCCCACATTGCGTAGAGCGCGACGACCGAGAGCGGCCAGTTCTGCTTGCGCGTCATGCGCCACGACTTTGCCATCGCGCTGAATGCGCCGGCGCGGCTCGATGTTGGATCGATGATTGCCAGACCTGCATAGATCAGCCGAAATTGAAAGTAGACGCTCGCGAGAATGAACGGCAGCCCCACTACCACCGTGATGGCAGTGATCGCCTGCAGATGCGCTGTCGGATCTGACCCGCCACCGGCAAGCACAAGCGTTGCCACCACCGTCACCACGACCGCTGCAATCATCCAAGCAATCAGCGGAACGACGAACGCAATGAGCAGCGCGACCGAAAATATCGCGAATCCCAGCACATGCGTGTACGGCGCAAAGAAATCTTGCCAACGAGATTGCTCGCCGCGGAGTGCTCTCACACCGACAAGCGCAGCGCCATAGGAAAACGGAATCACCACGAGCAACAACAGGGCAAAGCTGATTGAAATCCGCGCGAACGCGTCGCTGAGCGCTCCGCTGAGTTGCCCAAGCGACTCCTCTGACGCCAAGTCCGCGTCCCCCAGCGCATCGCTTGGAGCCCCAGCCGAGAGAGACCGTGCCACCCCAACGAGCGGTATCGCCGCCATGAGCGCCGTGACCACACCCGCCCAGATCAGTGAAGCGCTTTGACGAACAAGCGCGGCGGCAATCCGACCCTGAATGTCACGAAGGAGAGTCGGCGAATCAGGTTGCACTGGGTGCGGCAGATTGGTTGGCGGGGAACTCTCGGGCAAGGAGCATGTTGTACGCGAGCCCAACCATCACGAGTGCAAGTGGATATCCCAGGAATATGAACGGCAGAAAACAACACAGCACGGTGGCAATCATCATCAGCCCAATCGTGATGAAAAGCCCAAGCAGCGAGAGCGCCCGACCGCGCGTGATTCGCCAAGACAACTCAATACTTTGGAGCGGACCACGCGATCCGATCGCTTCGTCGACAACCACGAACATCGCCAGCGAAGTTCGAATCGCAATCCAATACATCACGATGACGCATGTGAACGCCCACGCGGCGCCCACCGCAATCGCGGCGGTCGAACAATCGTCGAAGTCTGAAGTGTGAATTCCATCACGGATGGCTTCAAATCCCACACCCCAAAAAGCGATCGCTCCTCCGACCGCGAGTGCGAGAAGGAGTGGAATCGCCATCATGAGGTAGATGAGAATGACCGTCCCAAGGACAGTCGGGAATCTCCTAAATCCGCGAAGGATGTCACTGATCTGCAGCGCTTGCCCACGAGCAGCGCGCACAGCCATCCACACCACCCCGAAAGAAAGAGGCAGAAGGACCACCAACGAGTAGATCAACGAAAAGCAACCCGACCCCTGAGCGAAACTCCTTTGAAACGCCCCAACATCGGCCGCATTGGGATCCCGCTGCTGCGCTGCCTGAAGTGCGCTTTGTACAACCGAGAGCCCCACGGTCGGAATGTTTGCCGCGAGATAAATCACCACTGCAACAGTCAGCATCATCCAGTGCTTCTTATAGATGCCCCAGCTCTGGCCCCAAACATTTGTGGGCGCTTCACGGTTTTGTGTGGGTAAGTGACTTTTGGGGATACATATCAAGTC
>CAYHHO010000030.1:0-27550 GCA_964356445.1 uncultured Singulisphaera sp.
CGCGTACGCCTGCGCTCGATCAAAGAAGTCGTCGATGGCTCGCAGCGCGACCCGCCGCTCTTTCTCTTGTTCGGCGGCGTTCTTTGTCGTGTACCAGCGCGGAGCTGGTTCGGTTGCAGGCCATCGAAGCACAGTTCCTGCATCCGGGACGACTGTGAGATCCTCGGTCGTCCATCCGTTGAGTCGAATGAGGCTCGCTTCGCCAGAAACCGATCCACCTTGTGGGTAGACGAGCGCAAGAAGAACTCCGCCGAGTCGAGCGACGGGAAGCAGATTGCTGTCGGGGTTGATTGCAACCCACGCGGAAACTTCTGGATGGAAGGTTCCAAATTCAGTTCGGTCATCGGTTGCGCGTACCTGTCCGGTCTCTATCAATCCCAGCGTCGTCGCCGTGGAGATGAATCCGGGTGTCATGTGCAAGCCTGTCGCGTTGATTCGAGTCGCGTTGTCTGGCGGAGAACCTCCACTTGCTCCCCGAGGAGAACCGCTGCCGATGGAGACGATCTTTCCATCAACAATGACAACAAAGCCATCATCGATGACGGGCGCTCCTCGAACGGCAGTGTGAATCGTTGCGTGCTCGATGATGATGGGGGTGGTTTGTGGAGCGGTCGGCACGATTGTGCTCTGCGCAATGACTGCACTGGCCAGCGTTATCAGGAGTGGAATCACTGCGACACCTCCGAGCAGCCACAATCGCCAGCGCGATGCATGGTTCGCGCATCAATCCCTCGCCGCCAGAGGTCGAGAAGCATCTCGTCGCTTGTTGTCATCATTTGCTGCATCAATCGAGTTGGCTTCGGTGCAGGAGTATCGGCGGGCTCCTTCGCGGGGTTCTTCTCCGTGGGTGTTGGCGTGTCTTTCGCGCGATCTTTGGATTGATAGACCGCCGTGAGGAGTTGCTGCCGCAGCGCCTCGCGCGCAGGGCGATTCGCGAGGTCGTCGAGGCGATCGAATCGCTTTGTTCCCTCAACCCATGTTTGTTCGCAGATGGTCAGTGGCGAAAGTGGGTCGCCCGACCAAAGCACCAGATCCGCATCCTTGCCAATCTCGATGCTGCCCGTGCGATCACCGATACCAAGTTGCTTCGCAGGATTGATCGTGACGAATTCCAGCGCGCGAGCCGGAGGGAGGTTGCCGTACTTCACAGCCTTCGCCGCCTCCGTGTTGAGGTGCCGCGCCAGTTCATCGGAGTCAGAATTGAAAGACATGAGCACCCCCTGGTTGTGCATCATCGCGCCATCCCACGGGATCGCGTCCATGACTTCCATTTTGTATGCCCACCAATCGCTGAAGCACGACCCGCCCGCACCGTGGCGCGCGATCTCGTCTGCGACCTTGTACCCCTCGAGGATGTGCTGAAACGTTGCGATGCGAAATCCAAGTTCGTCCGCGAGACGAATGAGCATGAGGATCTCGTCCTGCCTGTACGAGTGGCAATGAATGACGCGCTTTCCCTCAAGGATCTCTGCGAGGGCTTCGAGTTCAAGGTCTACGCGCGGCGGCATTTTTCCGTCGGGTGATGCTGCGAACTCGCGCTGTGCGAGTCGGTACTCGAGGGCAGCGCGGAATTGATCGCGAAGAAACGCTTCGACTCCCATGCGAGTCTGCGGATATCTCCCCGTAGGCCTGACGACATTTTCACCAAGCGCGAACTTGATTCCCGGCTTCGCGGTTTGGGCGGGCCAGTCGGAAACCGGCGATCCCCACTTCAGTTTGACGACGCTGTTCTGACCACCGATTGGATTTGCACTTCCATGCAGTTGATTCGCACATGTCAACCCACCCGCGAGTTCGCGGTACCAACCGACGTCGGTTGGGTCGATGACGTCGTTGATCCGAACCTCTGACGTGCATGCTTGGGTCCACTCATTGACGGATCCATCAATGCCCGTGTGGCTGTGGCAGTCGATAAGTCCTGGCGTGAGGTGGCGTCCTGCGCAATCGACGACCCGAGCCGTTGGCGGCGCCGGCAAGTCGCCCCCGATTTCTACGATGACGCCATCGCGGACGATGACGTCTGTGTTTTCGAGGATTCCGCCGCTGGCGCTCGTCCAAACCGTGGCACCTCGGAAGATCACATGTTCGCGGGCGGGTATTGACGCAGAGCCAAAATCTCCAAAGGGAAAGGTCGTCGGCACCTCGGGACGCGTCGCGTGCGCGGGCCTTGGTTGGTCAGCGTCTGGTTTCGCTGCAGGATCGGTTGGCACGGCGGTCGCGGTGAATGACATCGCGAGCCCAGTCTCTGAGAGAGTCTCAAGAGCAATTCGATCGTCATCGACGCGCAGCGCACAGCGCACTGGCCCCGAGAGTCCGAGCGCACCACCTTCAACCAGAAACCCACCACGAAGTCTCTCGAGCGCAACATGCGTCGCGCCCACTGACTGCTTTGCGCCATCTTCTTTGGTCCAGTCGAAGGTGATCGCGCGCTTCTTCGAGTCGATCCGAATCTCGCGCTTCGCGCCATCGGCGAGCGTGATGGCGAATCGACCTGGAAGTTTGAATGCATCTCGAAACGATGGCTCGCCGTGCGCAGCGGTGTCATATGCGCGACCTGCGATCCAGACTTCGACGATGCGCGAATCTTCAGCGAAGAGTGGTCCATCGCTAACAGTGAGGTTCGCCATTCGTCCAGGTGCAATCGTCCCGAGCGTCTCGCTCACGCCCAGGAGTTCTGCAGGCGTCGTTGTGAGGGCGGCAATGAGTTGCGACTCACTCAGGCCTGCGCTGCGCGCCTCTCGAACGCGCGCCGGAAAGTCATCTCGTTTTTTCAAACGAGTCGTCGTCAACGAAACAGACGCGCCAGCTGCGAGCAAACGGCTGACGTTCGACGGTGCGACCGCCCAACTTTTCAAGTCGGAAAGCGAAACACTCTCGGAGAGTCGCGGCGACGAAAGATCTGGCGGTCTTGGAAACTCCACTGGAACAATGAGCGGCACTTGCAAGGCGACAACCTCACTGAGATTTCGATACTCGCTGCCACTGCCAAGGATCGCTGCCTTCAGTGAAAATTCCTTCAGGAGTGCGCCCGCTCGAAGGACGTCGGACTCGCTTGACGCGTCGAAGAGCACGCGCTCCTTGCCGCCAATGACCCTAACGAGCGAGTCAAGCGCCTCAGCGGCAACTGGTGGATCGTTGCCCTCTGGATGTGACTGCCACGCGGCCACCGAGTCGGCACGCCACCGCGTATCGAGGAGAGTCTGCCGCAGAAGCGCCATCGTTCCCATCAGTGAGTTGGGATAGATCGGTGCCCGATCCTCATCTGGCCCAGTTGGTCCGGGACGCCACTCTCGTTCGCGTCGCCCAAGCGAAAAAATTTGCCCAGCGCCCTCGCCAATCGTTCGGTAGCCACTTGGCGCATCTCCAAGCAGAAGCACGCAGCCGCTGCCTCGCACGATGCCAGTGTCCGGGTACGCGGCAGCCACCGCGAAACCTAGAGCGCGAAGTTCCTCTCTCAGCCCCGTGGTGATCGCTGGGAGATTCTCGACTGAAACCTGCGGCGTGACATTGGGATTCCAATAAGCCCCGGCGTCGGAAGCAACTTTCTTCGCAAGGACGGATGAGTCGACGAGGAGCGATGGCTCGATGAAACCAGCTGTAATGACAAGCCCTTTTCCGTCGTGAATTGTCGCTCCGGTTGGAATCGTGATCGCAGAACTTGCTCCGACCGCTTCGATCCATCCGTCGCGCATGAGAATCGTCGCGTCGTCGATCCGCTGCGAGGGTGTGGGGTACACAGTTGCGTGGGCAATCGCATCCCACCGAACATCCGAGGGGCGCATCCCATTCACGGGAGCCGACTGCGCGAGGACTGTCGAGCCTGAGGCAAGCGCAGCCAAGACGGCGATCACCGTCGCATCTTTATTGCAGACCATTCACCAAGTGTATTGCGCGGGTCACGCCGCGAACCGCTCAAAATCAAGCGGCGAGTGCCCACATTAGAGAATGGGGCAAACGCGAAAGTGCGTCAGTGCTGTCGCAACTCTTCGAGCATTCGATCGATCGCCGCAGAGAGCCTCGTCTCTGTATCGAACGACCCGTCTGCGATCATTTTCTTGATCTTCGCGATCCGCTCGGCACGGACTTCAGGCAGCGCGCGAAGGTGTGCAAGGTGGCGCGCATGCTCGTCAGAGTGATCAGTCGCGTCGGACGCGAGCGATCGAACATTGGAACATGCGGCGATAGTCATAGGGGTGGTTGTTGTCGTGGCGCGCGTGGATTCTGACATGATGCAACTCCTACAACCGCTGCTTCAGATCCATCTTCAGCACCGGCCCGACATTGAATCGTGACATCCTTGTGATGAGCCCAAACTCTAGGCTCAAGGTACCTATCGTCGCTTTGGATCCCAACGCTGTAACAATTCAAATCTTGTTGTTTGAACGAGTTATGATCCAACCACGATGCGGATGCGACGCAGTGCAAGATGGATGCCGCTTGGTGCGACCCTGACTGTTGTATGGGCGAGCGGATGCGCCAACGATGCCCAAAATTCGAAGAAAAAGCAACTTTCTGAAGGGTCGGGGGGGCGGGACGCGCTCTATAGCGATGGGGACGTCGCCGAAGAGAGCGACAATCCGTTCCTGTCTACGACTGGCAGCAACTCGACGAAGACGCCAGCCGCATCCAAGCCACCGAGTTGGTCCCTCCCGGGAGCGCCTCGAACGGCTCCCCGGATTGCGACGAATGCGCAGGACCTCGCGTCAGATCAAGCCAGCGCTGGGGGGAAATCGACCGATTCTTCGACTCCCACCAAGTCGGCCACAGAAGATGGCGACAAACGTTGGGGAGTGATCCTCCTCACCTTTTCTGGTGAGGATCACAAGGAACTCGCGGATGCCGCATGTCTTCAGTTGCGCCGTCGCTATTCCATTCTCGCGGACGCCTTCGTTAGAGAGAAGTCCAATGGATCCATCGTGCTCATTGGAAAGTTCAGCGGCCCTGATGATCCAGCCGCAAAGCCGCTGGTCAAGAGTGTGCAGGCGCTCACCGATGGCGACCAACGACCATTCGCGCGGTCATTCCTGACGCGCGTTGATGCGGCGCGTCAGGGTCCGATGGGTGCGTTTGATTTGCGCCGAGCGCGCTTGGAAAATCCAGGCGTGCGAACGATTTACTCTGTCGAGGTCGCGGTCTGGAGTGATTTCGGTTCGAACGAGATATCGCTCGAGCAGATTCGATCCAAAGCAGAGGGGTACGCAAAACAGTTGCGCGCGCAGGGATTGCCCGCGTTCTACAACCACGATGATGATCGGCGGATGAGCATCGTCACGATCGGGCTCTTTGGCGCAGATGCGTACGACGCGAAGTCAACGCTCTATAGCGACGAGGTTCAGGCGATCAAGGATCGCTTTCCGAAACTGATGGTGAACGGAGAAGAACTTCTCAAACCAATTCGAAAGGGATCGCAGGAGACGGTCGCCGAGAAATCGCTCTTGGTCGAGGTTCCACATTGACACCTCCGAAGGCACAGCGTGCGCGCGCCGAGCGCCCCGCGCGTTCTGCGCGTTCTGAGAGTCCGCTCGATGGACCTGGCGATCCGTTCGTTGCGGCGATGGCGCGCGTTGCGATCGATGGTCAGATCGTCGGCCAAGATCGCGCACTCCAGTTACTCGGAAAAGCCTTTGGATCAAGCCACTTTCCGCACGCTTGGATCTTTCACGGGCCGAGCGGCGTCGGCAAGTGCACCACGGCTTTGCGCGTCGCGGGAATCGTTGTTGATCCAGAGTCTGGCGACGATGAGCGGATGAACTGCGCGCCACGAGTGGACACGACAAGCGCGGGTTTGTTGCGGGCCGGCACGCACCCCGATGTCAAGATCATCCGAGCGGATCTCGCCGGGTCGAGCGCAGATCGAGAACTTCGCGAGCGCAAACAGAACAACATTCCAGTCGCTTTGTTGCGCGAACACATGATCGGTGGCACTCTTGGCGGCGGCATGCGGGTCGATGCTGCAGTTTCTCGATCAAGCGCGTTCGGGGGTGGAAAAGTCTTCATCATTGACGAGGCAGAACGTCTTGAAGCCGATGGGCAGAATGTCTTGTTGAAGACACTGGAAGAACCTGCGCCAGGCACAGTCATCATTCTGGTGACGAGCAGTCTTGATCGGCTCCTTCCGACTGTTCGAAGTCGCTGTCAGGCTTTGGCGTTTTTCCCACTTCCCGAACCGGTCATGAAGGGGTGGCTCAACGACAACCTTGGCGAAGTCACGGGAGCGGCGTGCGAGTTCGTCGAGCGCTATGCAAGCGGATCTCCGGGATCCGCCGTCACGGCGGTGGCACTTGACCTCCAGTCACTTCATGCCGACCTCGTACCGATGATCGATCAACTGGAGCGCGGTGTCTGGCCGCCATTGATGAGCGAGCGCATGAACACGTTTGCTGCGGATGTCGCAGAGGCGGCGGTCAAACGCAATGAAAATGCGAGTAAAGAGGCGGCAAACCGTCGAGCAACGGGAGTGGTCTTCTCGGTCATCGCGACCGAAGTCGCTCGTCGCCTTCGCGCCGCGACCGATTCGAGGGCACGCTTGGCGTACTGGTCGCGCGTCCCTTCGCTCATCGCGGATGCGGAGCGCAATCTGCAGGCAAACGTAAACCAGAAACTTGTGCTCGCCGACTTCATCGCACAGTGGGCTGCACTTGCTGGGAAGATCGCGTGAAGGTTGGATTGGAAATCGAACGTGTCTGGCTCCTTCGCGGTATGCCGACGATTCCAGACAACTCTGAGGTCTGGCGAGTCGAGCAGGGGTATGTCGTCGATGGATCCGGATCGCCAGCAGGTCGCGTTCGACGAACCGTGCTTTGCGACGGAAGCGAGCGATTTCACTTCAACCAGAAGTCCGGCGCGGGGCTCGTTCGACATGAGTCGGAGTCAGAGATTGACGCAGTGACATTTGGGAAGCTTTGGGAGAAGACCGTCGGTCGGAGGCTCAGCAAGGTTCGAACTCGCGTGAAAGTTGGCGAGCGAACTTGGGAAATCGACTCATTTTCGACCTTTTCACTCGTGCTTGCAGAGGTTGAGTTGGGGCGCACAGACGAGACCACATCGATTCCGTTGTGGCTTGCTCCACTGATTCTGCGCGAGGTGACGGAGGACTCGCGTTACCGCAACTTCAATCTTGCCACGTCGGGCCCTCCCCAAGAGTCCGTGGGCGGTTAGTATCAGGATTGGAACCCAACGAATGTCAACTTTTCTCTGCCGAATCGTGACTCCATCCGAAGAACTCCTCAATCAAGAGGTGCGGTACGTGTCTTTTCAAGCGTCTGATGGTCAGCAAGGGGTCATGCGGGGAGCGTCCGCGTTCCTCTCCAAACTCGGTGGCGGTTCGTGCAGAATCGATACAGGCGAGGGGAGCACCAGCTACGTGCTCAGTGGTGGGTTCGCACAGATGAGCCAGAACACACTTGTCCTGCTCGCCGATGGTGCGGAGGCCGCTCAGGCGATCGATGCTGATGAAGCTCAGAAGAGAGTTACTCTCGCGGACGCGAAGGTCAACGCACCGAATGAGAAGCCGTTGACGCTTGCGCAAAGAGAAGTCATCGAGAACGAGCAATCATTGGCGCGTGCGCGCCTGAGTGCAGCGCGTCAGCGCTGATCGTTCCATGGCCGAGAAGCCACTCGCAGAGGTTGAAGCACTCGATCAGGCGGTCGCGGCGGTGAACGGCGCGGTCGATGTCGCCGAAGTTCCATGCGAATCAGAACCGCTCGCGCGGCGTGTCGAAGCACTCTTGTTTGCGGCAGATCGCCCGCTCTCTGACGCGAGGATCGCGGATCTTTTGGGGATTGCAGGCAAGCCGAAGGCAGCAGCGCAGGTGCGCGATGCGGTCGAAGAACTCAATGCCGCATATCTCGCGCGCGCGAGTGCCTTCAAGATCGAGCAGGTCGCAGGGGGGCGCCAAGTGTTGACGCTTCCATTGTTCGCGCCAGTTGTAGCCCGCCTCCGCGGCGAAAAACAACAAACACGCCTGACGCAGCCCGCGATCGAGACGTTGGCGATCATCGCATATCGGCAGCCCATTCAACGATCCGAACTCGAGGCGATTCGAGGCGTTGCCTCAGGCGAGGTCTTGCGCGGACTCCTTGAACGAAGACTCATCCGAATCGTCGGGCGCGCGGAAGAACTCGGTCGGCCGATGTTGTATGGCACGACTGGCGAGTTCCTCAAGGTGTTCGGATTGTCGAGTTTGGCAGATCTACCACAGTCGAAAGACCTGAGAGTCTGACTCGGTGGTCAACAGGCGCTGCGCGCGATGGGCAGTGGCGCGAGGGGCGGCGCAGGCCGCCAGCCAACTTAGCGTCGTCGTCTTGAGCGAGTGACCGGCATCAGGACAATCAGAGCGAGCACAGCTGGCGCTGGAATTGCCTGAAACGCGAACACGCTCGTGAAACTCGCCTCGCCACCCGCGGAGAGGCGAAACGAAAACTTGATCGCAGCATGATTGTCAATTCCGCTGAAGGCGATATTCGAAAAGTTGAAGTTCCCAAGCGAGACAATCTGGTATGGCTGCGCGAAGAACAGCGCGTTATTCAGTTGCGTGTTGACATTCGATCCATCAGCGGCCGCGCTCCAGAGTGGACCGGTACTCGTGAGCATTCCAAGCGAACTGGAACCATTCACGAACTGACCGCCGACCGATCCGCTGCCGATGAATGGACCAGTCTCGAAACCAAGCATCGCGGCAGTGATCGTGAAATCCTGGGCGGACGACGTGTTGTTGCGAATCACCATGTTCGCATTGAGGAATCCGAGGCCACTCTGCGGGTTGACCCCCTCATAGTTGTTTGTCCAAGTGACGGACGCGCCGTTGGCGGACCAGCCTCCATTGTTGACCCAACTGTACGAATTGATTTCGGTTGGCACATTCGTGCACGATGCTGTGCCCGCGGACGAGGTCACGCTGTAATTGGCACCAGCCGACGTGAACGAAGCGAGCGCGGCGGACGAGCCACAGCAAATGACCGCAGTCGCAATGAAAAACGTTTCTGGTGTTCTGTTCCCTAGCGTTCCCTTTTTCATTCCCTAACCCTCCAAGAATCATTCAACCCTTTTCGATCGACACAAACTTGACCCACGACCCACTCCAAGTGGTGATTCTACCAACGACGTCGGCGACCAACTGTGAAAGCGCTCGCCAGAATGCCCAGTGCCATGGCGCCCGGCGCTGGGACTGGATTCGCTACAAAGATGCTGGAAAACGAGACGGAATCTCCAGCGCTCAGCATGAACGCAAATCGGATCCCGATCGTGGAACTGATTGCAGGTCCAGCGAGTGGGTTTTCCTGGCCGAAGGCTCCGCCGCTGAATGATGCTGTTCCAAACGGGCTCGAAACGGATTGGTTGGCTTCCGGCATCAGCCCATGCACGAACAAACCGTCCGCGAGCGCCGTGTAAACAAATCCGCCTCCTATTGAAGTCATCAGCGCCGAGCCAGACCCGTTGGCATCCGTCAATGTTCCAGCCATCTGGCCCATGATCGTGCTCGCAGACATCGCAGGCGAGATCGGAAGCGCGAAGTCGACCACATACTCACGCGCCAATTCGGTTTCGTTTGTGAGCGAGAAGGTTCCAGTGATAAAGGGATCTGGGTCGACCAAGTACGCCCAGCTCATGAGCGTGCCGTCGAGGTCGGTTCGCGCACCTTCGAAGAACCACTCCGTTTCAGAAACACGCACGACCGACCCATAGTCGCAGGCGTATCCACTCGACGCGATCCCATTGGCAGCGATCGAAACAGTAAATGCAGGGTGCGTGAAATCTGCACGTGCTGCGAGAGCACATGCACCGAGTGCCAACAGAGTGGCAGAGAGCGAACACAACTTTTTCATTTCCCTTTTCCTATCCACAGGCGGGTACGCCTGTTCCTTTTCACCGTCCGAGACCAAACGACAATCTGGTCACTCCAACAGTACCCCCATGAATTACAAAAGCAAGTAAATGCCCAGTTTCCGCAGGGGAAATGGCGGTTCCGTGATCGCTCAGGCGGGGCCGAGCAGGGGCGCTGTGTTTGCGATTTTGTCCAATGATGGCACCGTTTCAATCCAGAAATCCACTGCGGCGGTCATTTCAGAGAGCGAGGAGGCTGTTCGAATCGCCTCTTTGAGCGCCTTTATAGGACCCATCGTCTTGCTGTACCAAGCAATTCGGGAGCGCATTGTGTGGAGCGCGTGGCGTTCGCTGGGACCATAGATAGACAGAAGGTCAAGATGTCGGCGAATCATTCTCAATTTGAAAAGGAGGGAAGGAGCGAAAATCCCCTCTTCGGTCAGACCGGTTTGGCTCTGCGGGGCTGCCGTTCCGCTCTCGCCGAGCGCGAGTAACTCGGCAGCCTGCCGAAATATCCAAGGAGTACGCAGCGCGCCGCGACCGATCATGACCCCTTGGCAGTTCGTCCTCTTCATGAGGTCGAGTGCGTCCTGTGCGACGATGACATCGCCGTTGCCAATGATCGGGATCGAGTCGACTGCGGCGACGACCTCTCCGATGCGATCCCAATCTGCTTTCCCAGAGAAGAACTGGACAGTCCAGCGACCATGAACGGTGACGGCCTTGATGCCGATCTTTTCGAGATCGCGAGCGAGCATGGGTGCGACAAAGTGTTCGCTGTCCCATCCGAGGCGCATCTTGGCGGTGACGGGCACGCGATCACCGCTGTGGCGCCGAACGGCATCGACGATGCGCTCCGTGAGTCGCTGCGTTGACGCGCAGTCGCGAAGCAGCAACGATCCACCGTGTTTCTTCGCAACCTTGTCGACCGGACAACCCATATTGATATCGATCAACTTTGCGCCGTGATCGATTGCCCAGCACGCGGCCTCTGGAAGTGGATCTTGATCGTTTCCGTAGAGCTGCATTCCGCATGGATCATCAAGCTCATTGGTGGCGGCCAGTTCGAGCGTGCGCGGTGACCCATTGAGTATCGCTCGTGAGTTCAGCAGATCCGTGCTCGCGAGTCCGACGCCGCCCTGCTCGCGGCAGAGAATGCGAAACGCAAGATCACAGTGACCCGCGATCGGCGCGAGCAGCAATGGCGTATCGAGTTTGAGCGCACCGATCTGAAGCATGGCGAGCCATTGTGCCGTAGAATGCCCACATGACGAGCCGATTTCGCTTGTTTTTCTTCTTTGGGCAGACGATCGTCGCCCTTGTTGCGGCCGTTGGACTCGGCGGGTGTTCAAATGAGTTTCTGACGACCTATCAGGGTGATCGGTTTTCGCCGCCGACAAACCCTCTGGTTGTTTCAGCTCCGCCAGCGGGCGCTGGGTTGATCGGCTCTTCAAGTTTCGTCAGTGGAACTGGATACGGCGAGCCCGAGGCTGTGAGCGCCGCGAGTGAAGTCGGAGCGGACTTCGTGCAGTGGTCGCGCGGGCTTGATAATCGAGATGGACCAGCGGGGGCGGGTGTTGTGAAGTCGAGCCTCTCGCCGACTGGTCCGGTCTCGGCGTGGGCACCAGTCCAACCCGGTGGATTCTTGTATCGATATGTGGCGCGCTATTACAAGAGTGGCGTGAAGGATTCGATCACAGCGGGGAGTGCAGCAGCATTACCAACAGGCGACGATGCAGCTGCGACGCAGATCATCCAAGACGATCAGGCTGCGACGCAGAGTCCTAAGTAAGAGTCGTCGTAAAGAGCGCTTCCTCGCTGAGCGGGTCGCACTGAAAGACGCGGTCGCGCCGACGCCCCGTGATCTCGCGCAGAATTCCCTCGCTGACGAACTTATCGACGATCGCTTGCGCGGCTCGAAATGTGACATCCATTCGAAGAGCAGCGTCGGCGACGTTCGTGATCGGCTTTGCGACGAGCGACTCAGCGAGCGTGACGCAGTGCTTCGGCGCACGCATCGATGACGCGGCCGCGACGAGTTGTGCGCGTCTGTGTTTCATCCGTGAAAGTGCGTTGATCATGCGCTCGGACTCCGCGGCGACTTCGGTCATCCAAGTTCTATGACATGCCGCGAACTGCTCAGAAGTGAGCGCGCTCGCGAGTGATCGCTCTTGGGTTGCGCGCTGCGTGTCGGTCACCGGCGTTCCTGCGACCATTGGAAATGGAAGTCGAGAACCAACAGCGAGAATCCGCGCAGCATTGGCTGACGCGATTGCTCCGCTCGCGGTTCCAAATGGTTGAGTGACGGCGAAGAGCCACATCGTCCATGATGCGCAGCGCAGCGCGAGGTCAGGAGTCTTGTCGTTGGCCGCACTCACCGCAGAGACCGCTTCGTTCCAACCTTTGAGGATGGAGGGCAACCAAGCTGGCGGTGGGGGAACGCTCGCGACACCATGGCCACCATCCGATGCAGCACCGAGCCACGCTGTTGTCACCCGAGGTGCTGGAAGAGAATCGGCGCGCGCGTAACGCGCGGCGAGTCGCGCATGAATTGGTTCACTCAGACTGGCGGATTCCATCCACCCAGAGAGCCGCCCGAGTGCCCGAGTGGCGAGGAGAGTCTCGTTCGACTGAGGGATCTTTGGAACACAGAGCGCTGGGCGAAGCGACCAAGTTGTGACTGGAAGGCGCCGGACGATCTCAAATGTGCCGAGATCGCTTGTCGGTGTGACATCGGTCGAGCGAGCGGCGAGTCCTTGGGTCTTGGTGCTCATCGTGGTCTTGGCGGCAAAAGTACATCAACGAACGACTCCCGTCAGTTCGACTGGGAAAAACCATCAACGGTTCCATGCTCGATGCGATAAAGCCCAAGCAGAAACCTCCCCGCGGTGAATGGTTCGATGCGCAATACTCCCCGAACTGTTCCAAATTGGATGAGGTGGCGACCGCGCACGGTGACCGACTGGTCGAGTCGCACTTCGATGCAGTCGAATGGCGTTGGTGGAGTGCCGATGCAACAGCCATCCCAGCGCTTCTGCATCACGAGGAGTTCGTCGGTTTCGTCCCGCGCGACGGGCGCAGCGAGGTATCCGCTGATTTCGACGGAGGTGCCGTCGAGCAAAGCGATGTCTTTGGGGACGATGACGCTGCCGTCTCGTTGCGCGCCAGCGTCAGCAGCTTTCAGGAGTGGCCAGTTCACTCTGTAGGGGTCCGTTGTGGAGCCGGTTCCTGGAAAGAGCGACGATGGTTGCGCAGCGGATTGCGGAGGTGGTTCGGCAGCAAGTTTGGGATCGGGCGGTAGCACGGTTTGCACAGGCGGTGCCGCGGCAGGTTGTGGATCGGGCGCCGCAACGGAAGGCGCCTGCTCCTGCGGCGCACGCATGAGAATTGCGATCGTGGCAATGCCAGCGACGACAACGATCAACCAGAACCAACGCATGGAAGCGGATCCTATGGTCCGAGCGCTTTGAAGATCGCGCTCGCGCAGTGATGCACATCACTCGTGTCGGTTCGCACATGAACTTCTGGGTGCAGTGGCGCTTCGTACGGGTCGGTCACGCCAGTGAAACTTGCAATCGTGCCAGCGCGCGCCTTCTTGTAATGCCCCTTTGGATCGCGCGCTTCGACGACAGCGATTGGCGCATCGACAAAGACTTCGATGAACTGTGCGTTGGCGAGCGCGTGCCGCGCGCGCACCGCATCTCGGTCACGGCGATATGGACTCACCATGCTGACGATGGCGACCGCGCCAGACTGCGAGAGCAGAAGCGCACATTCGCCGGATCGCCGCACGGCTTCAGCACGACCCGCCGCGTCAAAGCCAAGCCCATCGTTGAGACCTTTGCGAAGGACGTCGCCGTCGAGAGTGATGACGGAGCGACCACTTTCAAAGATCAACTTTTCAAGGGCGAGTGCGATCGTGCTCTTGCCCGCACCAGGAAGGCCAGTCAACCAAATGGTGCAGCCGACGGAGTGCGCACGAGCAACTGGACCAGTCATGTTCCGCCCCACAGATTGAATTGCCACATCAGTCCAATGATTGTGATGACAAGCGCGATCGCATTGAGCGGCAGTCCGAAACGTACGAAGTCGCCGAACTTGTAACCACCTGGTCCATAGATCATGAGGTTGGTCTGATACCCAATCGGTGTCGAGAAGGAAGCGCTTGCAGCGAAGAGGACAGCAAAGACGAAGGGCATCGGATCGACATGCCCATGAGATGCTGTTCCGAGCGCGAGTGGAAACATGATCGCAGCCGCAGCGGCGTTGGAGATGAGCGCTGTGAGAAGCGTTGTGCCGACGTAGACCGCAATGAGGCTTGCGATGACCGAGCCTGCGCCAGCGTTGACGATGAGCGTTCCGACAAAGGCGCCAAGTCCACTTGATTCGACAGCGTGCGAGATGCCAAGCCCCGCTCCGATGACGACGAGCACAGAGAGATCAATCGATCCGCGTGCATCGGATCCTCGCAGGCATCCTGTTGCAACCATGGCGCCAGCAGCCGCCAGCGCGGGGGCGAGCATGTTGCCCGTGAATGCGGCAGCTGCGACCATCGCCAAGAGAATGAACGAAGCGATGCCAGCGCGGCGCGGGCGCATGTCGGGAGAGTCGATCCCGCTGATCAGGAAAAAGTCGCGGCTCTTGCGATGTTGCGAGAGGAAACTCCCGACCGTTTCGAGCAGCAGCGTGTCGCCCGACCGGAGGACGATGTCGCCAATGCGCCCAGTGATCTTCTCGCCGTTGCGAGCAACCGCGATGACCGCGGCGTCGTAGTGCGCGCGGAATCCGAAGTCGCGGATCGACTGGCCGAGTCCAGGAAATGAATTCGAGACGACTGCTTCGACCATGACTCTGCGCCGTGGCGTCGCGGGATCCTTTGCTTCGATTTCGGAAATGAGTCCGGGCATCGCGCGAAGCTGCACGATGTGCTCGACTGCGCCAGCGAAGACGAGAAAGTCGTGCCCGCGAAGCTTGTCGCCAGGCGCCGGAGCTGCGATCGATTCACCCGATCGTTCGATCGCGACAAGAAAGAGTCCTTCGAGTCTTCGAAGCCCGGCCTCTGCGATCGACCTTCCGTCGAGCGGACCACCCTGCGCGACGCCGAGACGAGCCGTGTACTCACGCGGATCTGTCGTTGGCTCGATGACCGGTACGCGTGTCGGAATCATCTTCGGCGCTGCGACAATGAGGTAGATCAGTCCAACTGCGGCGAGCGGGATCCCGATCCACGCGATTTCAAAGAAGCCGATCGTTCGAAGCGTGGGGTACTGCGCAGAAGCGGACTCGACAAGACCAAACACAACGAGGTTGGTGCTTGTGCCGATCAAGGTGATCGTGCCGCCGAGCGTCGTTGCGAAGCACATCGGCATGAGCAACTTGCTGGGTGAGATTCGACTTCGCTTCGCGTAGTCGATGATGGTTGGGGTGAGCACCGCAACGATGGGTGTGTTGTTGAGGAATGCGCTCGCCGCCGCGACCGGAATCGTTGAATGCGCGATTGCACGGCGTAGCCCCAGTCCCGGTCGAAGCAGCATCGACGCAAACCAACTGATGGACCCCGTGTTTTGCATTCCAGCGGCGACGACAAAGAGGGCGGCGACGCTGACGAGTCCCTCATTTCCAAATCCGGCAATGGCTGTCGATGCTGGGAGGACTCCCGCGATCACGAGCATCACAAGTCCGCCGAAGAGAGTGAGATCAGGCGCACGCCCGCGGACCATCAGTATGACCGCGGTGACAATCACCGCACAGACGAGCCACGGTTGCCAGAGCGCAGGATCCATCTCCCCGAAAGGGTAACGCAACCGCTACGCTTTCGGCGTGAGCGGCGCATGCCAATGACGCATCTAGACATTCTCGAGGCGGAGGCGATCAACATTCTCCGCGAGACCGCGGCTGGGTTCGAGCGCCCCGTGTTGATGTACTCAATCGGGAAGGACTCGACGGTGCTGTTGCATCTCGCGCTCAAGGCATTTTGGCCTGCAAAGCCGCCGTTTTCGCTCTTACATGTCGACACGACATGGAAATTTCGCGAGATGATTTCGTTTCGCGATGCGACGATGAAGAGATTGGGGCTTGATCTACGTGTGCACATCAACCAGGACGGGCTGAAGCAGGGGATCTCTCCGCTCACGCATGGCAGCAAGGTGCACACAGATGTCATGAAGACGCAAGCTCTGCGGCAGGCGCTCGAGGCGGGTCGCCATGATGCCGCGATCGGAGGCGCACGGCGCGACGAGGAGAAGAGCCGAGCGAAGGAGCGCATCTTTAGTTTTCGGGATCGCAACCATCGATGGGATCCGAAGAACCAACGTCCTGAACTTTGGAATCTCTACAACACGCGACTCAATGACGGGGAGAGCATTCGAGTCTTCCCGCTTTCCAATTGGACCGAATTGGATGTGTGGCTGTACATCCATCGGCACAAATTGCCGGTGGTTGACCTCTATCTCGCGAGGCAGAGACAGATTGTCGAGCGAGAGGGAATGTTGATCATGAAGGATGACGAGCGCCTGGTGCTACGACCTGGTGAGAAAGTGCGAGAGATGCGAGTGCGCTTTCGCACGCTTGGGTGCTATCCACTGAGCGGCGCAGTCGAGAGCGACGCGGACACGCTTGAAAAGGTCATCGAAGAAATGCTGCTTGCGCGCACGAGCGAACGACAGGGTCGGCTGATCGATCATGACCAATCTGGGAGCATGGAAGAGAAGAAGCGCGAGGGTTACTTCTGATGTCGCACTCCTTCGTGGTCGGCGATTCCATCGGCGACTACCTCGATCGGTATGAGCGCAACGAGTTGCTGCGGTTCTTGACGTGTGGATCCGTCGACGACGGCAAGAGCACGCTCATCGGCCGGCTGCTTCACGACACGGGCCGGTTGTACGACGATCACCTGAAGTCGATCGAAGCGGAGAGTCGCGTTCACGGAACACAAGGAGGCGCGCTGGATCTCGCGCTCGTCGTCGATGGTCTCAAGGCAGAGCGCGAGCAGGGGATCACGATCGATGTCGCCTATCGATACTTTGCGACGGCGCGCCGCAGTTTCATCATCGCTGATTGCCCAGGGCACGAGCAATACACCCGCAACATGGCGACAGGCGCAAGCCACTGCCAATTGGCGATCACGCTCATCGACGCGCGAAATGGTGTCACCACGCAGACACGCCGTCACGCGTTCATTGCAAGCCTCCTTGGGCTGCGACATGTCGTGGCAGCCGTCAACAAGATGGATCTTGTCGGCTGGAGCGAGTCCAGATTTCGTGAAATTGAAGCGGAATTCGTGGGGTTTTGCGCGAAGTTGGGGATCGAGCCAGTTGCGATTCCGGTCAGCGCGCTGACGGGCGAAAATGTGGTGAAGCGGGGATCGAACACGCCGTGGCATAGTGGGTCTCCGTTGATGGAATTGCTCGAGAGTGTCCGAGTTGAACACGCATCGCCCGACGCTCCCATGCGACTCCCTGTGCAATATGTTATTCGTCCGACGCCGGACTTCCGTGGCTTCGCAGGGACGATCGCTTCGGGAAGCATTAAGGTTGGCGATCGAGTTCGGATCCTTCCCAGCGGAAAGACATCGCGCGTCCGCCGCATGGCGCGCGCAGCCGAGGATGGCGGCGACCGCCCGCTGGCCGTTGCAGGCGAGAGCATCGTGATGACGCTCGAGGACGAGGTTGACTGCAGTCGCGGCAATGTGATCGCAGGTATCTCGGGGTCAAACGAGCCGCTCGTTGCGCAGTCGATCGAGGCGGATGTCGTGTGGATGCACGAATCGCCACTGACGGCTGGAAAGTCACTGTTGATTCGGTGCGCAACGCAGTCGACGACAGCACGTGTTGTACGCGTACGGCACAGAGTGAATATCGACACGCTTGGAACGGAACCAACGGAGTCGCTTGGGCTCAATGACATCGGGCGGATCGAAATCGAGACCGAGAATCCACTTGTGTTTGATCCGTTCAACAGAGTCAAGGGGATGGGCTCGATCATCCTGATCGACCGTTTGACGAACGCGACGGCTGGCGCAGGGATGATTCGCACCGGCGATGCCGCAGATCCGCACGCCAAGCGTGCGCACTGGGAAACGGTGCCTGTTTCGACGCTTCAGTCGCGCGTCGGTCAGAGCAGCGTCACAGCAGATCAACGCGCGCTGCGTTGGAACCAACGCCCAGTTGCGGTGCTGTTTTTCGGTCCGACGGGAAGTGGCAAGTCGCGCAGTGCATTCGAACTCGAGCGTCACTTGTGGGATGCGGGTCACGCGGCGATCGTCATTGACGGGCAGATGCTGCGCGCTGGCTTGAGCAAAGACCTTTCATTTACTGACGAAGACCGCAGCGAAAACCTACGGCGAGCAGCAGAGTTTGCGAAGATCCTGATGGATCAGGGGCTCGTCGTGATCTTGAGTCTCGCGGCTCCGCAAGCCGATGCCCGTGAGCGCGCGCGAGAGTTGATTGGTGCCGACCGCTATCTCGCGGTCGAGTGCGACGGGAAACCGATGCCAATCGATGCTGCGCTCGTGAAGCAAGTCATGTCTTTGATCCAAAGACCTGCCGCAGGATGAACGACTGCACTTGGTGCGCGGGAACCTCGAGGTCATCGTTGTCGCCATCATCAACCATCACCAGCGGTCGCCATGCATGCGCCATCTCGACTCGACCGTGCGATCCGCGAACGAGCGATGCGTCGAGTGGGATCACATCAAGCAGTGCACGCATGCCGAGCTTTCGCTGGAAGAGACGCCATGCGATGCGGCCGCTGGCAAACGTGAGCTTCGGGTTGAGGAAGAGTTCGCAAGGGTCGTAACCAGGCTTGCGATGGATGTCGACGGTGCGCGCATAGTCAGGCGCAAGCGCGTCGTCGTTCCACCACGGATATGCGAACCAACTTTCAGCGCGAGTGATGGCGACGAGGTCGCCTGCGCGGGGGTGGTCTAGTCCGGCAGCATGTTTGCCCTTGGTGTCGAGCACCTGCTCGATGCCAGCGCTCGCCTCAAGCGTGCGGCGCACTTCTTCGCAGTCGCGCTCCTGTGCAACGTAGATGTGCGCGACTTGATGGTCGCAGACGGCGAACGCGCGCGACGCTCCCGCGTCGAGATGCTCTCGACCGACCTCGCTGCGAATCTGAAGGAACCCCGCATCGCGCAGAATGCGGTTTGGAAAAACAGGCTTGGAAACCGGCACGATGCCGTACTCGCTGACAACCATGACACGAGTGCCGCGATCATCGAAGAACTCCAGCAGCGCACCAAACACGCCGTCGATCTCTCGCAGTTCGGGGCGAATGTCGGGGTGGAGCGGACCGAGTTTCTGCAGCGCGTAGTCCAAGTGTGGCAGATAGACCAGCGTGATCGTGGGCGAATACTTCGCCACCGTCATCATCGCCGCGCGTGCGATCCACGAAGTTGATCGGATGTCGGCGGCTGGTCCCCAGAAGTGAAAGAGCGGGAACGCGCCGATTTCTGCGCGCAGTTCGTCGCGCCAACTCGAAGGGTTCGTCCAGATGTCCGGGATTTTCCGGCCATCGGCGCAGTAGATCGGTCGCGGCGTGACCGTGACGTCCGCGTTGGAGTACATCGCATTCCACCAGAAGAGGTTGGCTGTCGTGGACTTCGCGTCGATTGCTCGCGCTGCATCCCAGATGCGTGGACGTTCGACGAGTGCGCTCGACTGCTTCCAGAATTGCACTTCATTGAGGGAGCGATCGAACCATCCGTTGCCGACGATGCCATGTTCGGACGGTCGTGTTCCAGTCAACATGCTTGCCTGCACGGTGCAGGTCACCGCCGGAAGGTCCGAAACAATCGAGCGGATTCCGCCAGACCGTCGAGCGAACGCGACAAGGTTTGGCGTCGCGTCACCAAGCAGCCCTGGCGTGAGTCCAACGATGTTGAGAACGGCTACAGCAGATGCCACGGTGGAAGGGTAGGGGATAGAATTCGACTCGATGGCACTCGCCACAATGACTCTTGAAGAACTCTTGGGACCCTTGAACGAGGTCGAGCGGAAGCACGCACCTGCCATGATTTTCACTTCGGGCGATGCCGACTTCATTCGACAGAATGCGCGAGTCGCGATCGTCGGGTCTCGGAAGTGTTCCCCCGAAGGCGTTGCACGCGCTCGACGTTTGAGCAAGTTGCTCATCGAGAAAAACGTCGTGATCGTCAGCGGACTCGCGGAGGGGATCGATACAGCCGCTCACCGATCGGCGATCGATCACGGCGGTCGAACTGTTGCAGTTCTCGGCACGCCGCTTGAGCGATGTTTTCCCGCATCGAACACAGCACTCCAGCGCGAGTTAATGGAAAAGCACCTTGTGATTTCGCAGTTCGCCGAGGGAACCAATACAGGACAGTGGGGATTTCCGGTTCGCAATCGTTTGATGGCGCTTGTTTCGGACGCGACTGTGATTGTCGAAGCGGGTGCAACAAGCGGCACGATCTCGCAAGGGTGGGAAGCACTGCGATTGGGAAGGCCGTTGTTCTTGTTGGAGTCCGTGGCATCGAACACGAATCTGAACTGGCCAGAGGGAATGATCGGCTACGGCGCGAGGGTCTTGTCGGATTCGAATTTCGACGAACTGCTGATCGAACTTCCAGACCGTTCACAAGGATCGATCGCCAGTGCCGATCTTTTCTGACGTCGGCTTCACGTCGTTTCTGGTGTATCCCACTCGAGGCAAGAGCGCGCTGGCGGCCAGCGCGCGGAATGTGCTCTTGGCGATCAAGAACGACAGCACAATCAGGATTGGCGGGGACAATCTTCCCGCAGTCCAGTTCATGGCGCAGCGGCTGAAGGATTGGGTGTCGCGGACCGCAGCTCTGGCAGAGTGTTTCGCGCCAATGAGCATCGCGATCCCGGTGCCGCGTAACACTCCACTCCCCACGGGTGCTCTCTGGCCAGCACTTCGCATCTGCGAAGAATTGAAGAGAGTCGGGCTTGTGGATGAAGTCGCGCCGGTTTTGTGTCGTCGTCGACTTGTGAAGCGTTCGTCGACTTCGGGGAGCATGGCGCGCCTAGATCAACAAGCGCATTACGACACGCTTGAGGTGCTCGGGGGCAGGACGCAATTCGCGGCAGGCATCCGCTTTCTGCTGGTCGATGATCTTGTCACGCGTGGCGCGACTTTCCTGGGCGCGCAAGCGAGAATCATCGAAGCATTTCCATCGTGCACGATTCAAGGATTCGCAGTTGGTCGCACGCTCAGCCAAGGCGAACCTGGCTCGATTGCGGACCCAGTCCGTGGGCGTTGCTTCGTCATCGACGGGCAACCGCATCGAGAACCGTAACAAATTTTTTTGAGAGAAATGGTTCTCGTGTGTGAGAGCGTCGTTATTGACGTAAAAACGCTGATTTTAATATTCACTGTTGCTGACAAGCTTCTACAGCTGCCGCATGAACTGCCCGACGAGAAGCGTCTCGACGCGGTCTGTGCAAAGCTCAACCAACTTGAAATGAAAGCGATCGGGCTCCCCCCACACTTCGGGGCGTGGTGCGCGGGCAAGCGCGGGAACAATCCGGCGTATGTGTGTTTCATCCCAAATGCGCTTTACTCGGTTTCCGGGATCGCGTTGAACGCTGCAGTTTGGGCGATGAATCGTGCACGATTGGCGAACACCATGCTCGCGGAGATGGGCGTTCGCGCGTAGGCGTGCACGCGCCGGGGACGCACGCGTGGGGTGGCATGCCCCAACTTGACACGCCGTCGAGCGTCGTTAGAGTTCCTCGCTTTTCAGCGGTGGCGTTCACCGCGAATTCATCACTGGGGTACGAATCTCCGGCTCATCACCAGAGTTCGTCGTTCGAAAAGCTGTGAATCAGCAGGGGAAACACAATGGATCATGAACAGGCTTGTCGGATTTTCGCATCGTGCTGTAATCGTTTGGATGCCAGGGAATTGATCGGAGCACTGCACGAAGACATTCGATTCGAGTCTCAGCGGTCGTTGCTGCCGATACTCGGGAAGAAGGAGGTCTCGAAGTGGCTACGAAAATCAATGAAGGTCACGGGGTGCCAAGAAACGCTCCAGACACTCGGCGTGCTGCATGCGGAATTGGCGGTGACACAGGAGTATCCGATGTATCAGATCTCGCCGCGACTCTGCGTGGCTCTCGATTACACCCTCGATCTCGAATTCAAGTGTAGTTCGACCGTCTTGTTCAATATCAAGGAGGACAAGATCAGCGAGATCGATCTCTGCACCATCCCGCCGACACACACCCTGCGACGGCTCGGCACTTTTCCTGGGGGAAAGCCTGGGAGAGACGAGAAAGGGGCGACAGGCGCGTGACCGATCTCTCAACTTCCGGGAATCTTTCGCTGCGCCCAGCGGGTGAAGAACCAGAGTGCGATGCACGCGGCAGCGATCGGTGGTTGCCCCAACATCGCGGCGATGCAGGCATCGAGCAGCGCAAAGGCGGCGATCAGGCTTGCAATCCCACTCGGCCGACGAGATGGATGCGTCAAAGCAGCGCGACAGCCACGCGAAGTTGCTGCGATGAACCAGACCGCTGCGATGAGCGCGAGCAGATAGCCCACAAGGATCCACGCCCATAATGGCATCGAGAGGAGTCCATACCAGCCTTGGAAGTGAATCGTTGGACCTGTCAGTGCGGATCTGTCGGAAAGCAGGACCCACGCTGTCGGCATGCACGCCACGAGAACTGGGAGCAGTCCAATTGGTGCGACCAGAAGTGTGAGGTATCGAACGCGGCTCGAAAGTTGCCGATCCCCAAGTGGGGGCACGCGCGCAAAGTCGCATCCACACTCGGAGCACTCGCCACGCTGTTCGAGCGCAGGGTCACTCAACAATGGATACGCGCACTTCGCACATCGGTACCGCGCGCCATCCGCCGATACTTCGCGGCGAGCGAGCCAGGAGAGGACCAGCGTGTGGAACGCAAGTGCCATCGGAATGACAACGAGCAACCGGGACAGCTCAATCCAAATGCGGGGGTCTCCGCTGGGCGAAGCGGCAATCGCCGTGACCGCTCCGAGTTGACCTCTCGGGACAACGATTGCCACCGCAATTGCGACGGGAACCATCATCCTGCAGAGTGCGAGGAAGACGATCGACCACGCCGTTCTCGTGTGGAGAAGGTTGTAGGCAACCAACGAAACAGCGATGGTCAGCACCGGAATCGTTGACGCGAAGTGCCCGACTCGAATCGAATACTTGCCTGCCTCCGAAAAGCCAGAGAGATCGAAGGGGTCCTTCACGAGCAGATCGACCGCCCACCAAATCGCAGCGACGACCGCGATTGCGCACCAAGCAAGCGCGAGCCTCCGAAGTTGCGTCGATCGCATGGTGGTGGCTGCGCTGAGCAACCACACCCCAATCAGTCCGGCAACCGCAACGGGAATCGGAGACCGCACAAATGCCGGTCGCAGTGTTAGTCCAAGCAGCATGAGCACGATGAATGCGGTCCATGCCCACGGAAGCCGAATGCGTCCGGCAGCGATTGGGCGAGTCGGTCGCTCTCGCGCATCGATGTCGCGGTCGACAATCCCATTGAGGACCATTCCCGCCGAATAGAACGCGAACATCCCGAGCACCGTGATGAATACGGCGCGGTGGGCGGCTGGCTCGAGACTGGACGTGTTCGCGAAGGTCACGGCAATCGCAAGCCCGACAAGGCAGTCAGCCAGAATCGTCGGGAGGTTCGAGACTCGACAGAGATCCATCCAGTCGCGGATGGCGGGGTATCGAAGCAGAAATGTCATGGGCTCATTCCTTGGGGGATGGTTTTCGAAAGTCGATCTCGCGTCCACTTCAATTCATCGGCAATTCCGCGCGCGAGACTCGCGCGCCGGAACTCCATTGGAAGGACATTCCATGCGTACGTCTCGACCTCGAAATGTCGGATTCCATCTTCTGGCTTGATGTGGCTGAGGCACGCGTCGATTTCTCGCTGCGTCGTGCCGAGCGCGCCAAGCGCTTCGAGGTCGACCGGAACATGAAAATGCACGCGCCATGGTCCATCGGGGGCATCATCGAAGGCTCGTTCGAGATCCTCGAAAAAGTGCACCTCGCCCTTGCCATCGAGTGCGCACGTCTGATGAAGAAACTGCGGCTCGTCGAATTCGCGGAGCGCTCGAAATGATCCTTCTGAGCCATCACATGTGAGCGCGCTGGAAATCTGAACCTTGCCGACGCGAACACCACCTCGCCGATAGGTTTCAAGCGCTTCCGCCTGAGGCTCGAACATCACGGCGCTATGGCAGATGTCATGGCAGACGCGCAGGTATCTGCGCGGATCCTTCAAGTCCGCGCTCGGGCGGATGCACTGCTGGAAGAAGTCGACAACATGCGTCGCGCGGTCCATCGCACATCCAGGCTCAGGCTCAAGGTCGACATGAATGCAGAGGCCAGTCGAGTCTTCGATGCGCTTGAGGTGCCGCATGACTTGCTCAAGTTGGGCAGCGGCCATTCCGATGCTCGCCCCGCAACCTTCTTGCGTAAAAGTATTTCGCCATCCCAGTGGCAGAGTCGAAATCGACCCTTCGCCAGCGATGTCTGGAGCGACTGAACGATCGGGAAGGATTCCAGCAAGGATGTCGGCAAGTGCCATGGTGTGGAGCGCGCGCCGCACATCACCCCAATGTGGTTCGTAGACCGCCTTCTTTCCTGCGTCGCCTCGATGCGTCGAGTGGAAGTCACCATAGGGAAAGCCATTCATCGTGAAGACAGCAAGCCCGCGCTGGAAGAGCCAGTCGCGCAAGCGAGTGATTCCGTCGGGATCACCTCGAACCTCTTGGGCTGCTTGCGCGCTCAGCCAGAGTCCGATGGGCATGAGCCCTGATGGCTGAACGAACTCCCTCACCGCGGTTGCGTGGCGATCAAGTGCCGCGAGCGTTGTCGCGAGCGTCCGTCCGCCGTGCACATTCGTGCAGTACCCAAGGACGGGGATGGTCATGTGCGCAGCGTCGCCGTCCCCGCATGCATCATGTGTGCGTGCGCTGCACGAACGAGTTGCGCGATGACATCGCTTCCCATCGCGGGGTTTACTGTGCGCTCTGGATGCCACTGCACACCCAAGTAGAAAGGCTTGCGCGAGTCGCGAATTGCTTCGAGGACTCCATCGTCGCTCCATCCAATCGCCTCGAACGGACCGCGATCTTCCAATGCTTGATGATGCCAACTCGCCACCGCGCCGCAGCCGACTTCGCTTTCGACGTGGTGCTCGTTGTCGAATCGATGTCGATCCGCATCTGGCTTTGAATCATGCAGATGCTGAATGAGCCGACACCCAGCGTGCACTCCCATCAACTGCATTCCGAGGCAGATCCCAAGAACGGGTTTGTCGGGTCGAACCGTGAGCGCGTCAAGCAGCGCGATCTCCGCGCTCTGCCGCTCAGGCTCCATGATCTCGGCATTCGCATGAAGTTCGACGCCGAAGGGGCGGGTATCGATGTCATCGCCGCCAGTCATGATGATGCCATGCACCGTGTCGAGAAGTGCAGCGCGCATCGACGCGACAGCAGGAAGAATCACAGGTATGCCCCCCGCGCGAACGACAGCATCGATGTAGGTGTACTTCACCTCATGTCGAAGGCGCCCGCGTGGATCGCGCACGAGATTTGCTGTGAGGCCGATCACGGGGTTGGACATGCGCCCATTATGATCGAACCGTCGTTCCTGTGATAGTTGCCATCGCGACGATGAGGGTGACGTAACAACTCGCGGCGCACCACTCCCGCACCGCGAACCTACTGCGCCGATTTGGTAATAATGCCCTCGATGCCGCACCGCCGTGGTTCCTCGCATCCGCACCCGAATCCGCATATACACCACGCACCGGCTCCACGACCCCGCCTCTACTGCATTGCGCTGCGAGATGCGCTGGCGCTCGGATACAGCAAGAAGCTGTTCCGCTCAGACCTGCTGGCCGGACTCGTCGTCGGCGTCGTCGCGCTTCCGCTTTGCATCGCGCTTGCGATCGCGGTGGGAATGCCCCCGAGTGCTGGCATCGCAACTGGAATTGTCGCTGGATTCATCGCAGCACTCTGTGGAGGATCGGCGGTGCAAGTCACGGGCCCAACCGCTGCCTTCGTTGTGGTGCTGGCGCCAGTTGTTTCGCAGTTGGGACCAGCCGGCCTGCTCGTTTCGTCGTTGATCGCAGGCGCGATCCTTCTTGTGATGGGAATCGCACGACTTGGACGACTCGTCGAATTCGTGCCGTTTCCAGTGACTGCGGGATTCACGCTCGGCATAGCCGTCGTCATCGGCATGCTGCAGCTGAAGGATCTCCTTGGGCTCACCTTCGAGAACCCGCACGAGAACATCGCACGAATCATCGCAACGGTTCGTGCACTTCCATCGGCGCGCGTCGGCGACGCAGCGGTGGGGCTTGGAACGCTTGGGCTCCTACTGCTCTGGCCGCGTTTGAACCGACGGATCCCCGCTGCGCTCGTCGCGCTTCCGATTGCAACAATTGTTGGCATCCTGCTGAGTCGGCTCGGACCGCAGTGGCAGATCTCGACCATCGACGCTCGCTTCGGCGAGTTCGTCGATGGACTTATGGTGCGGGGCGGCATCCCGTCGGACGCGGCATCATTCCTTCTGCCGTGGAACGCACCCGGCCCTTCGGGTGAGCACATGCAGTGGGACTGGCAGACGGCCAAGAGCCTCTCGCAGGCCGCTGTCGCGATCGCGGTGCTCGGTGCCATCGAGTCGCTCCTCTCTGCGGTGATCGCAGACGGCGCGACGGGTCGACGGCACGATCCGGATGGCGAACTTGTAGGGCAGGGGCTTGCAAATCTCGCAGCGCCGTTCTTTGGAGGCTTCGCAGCGACGGGAGCGCTGGCACGAACATCCGCAAACATTCGCGCTGGAGCGAAATCGCCAGTCTCTGGAATGGTGCACGCGGGATTCCTGCTGCTGGCTGTTTTGGTCTTCGCGCCAGCGCTCGGATATCTCCCCATGTCCGCGCTCGCAGCGGTCTTGCTCGCAGTCGCGGTCGGGATGGCCGAAGTTCGCCACTGCTGGTTCATCGTGCGGCATGCTCCGCGGGGGGATTCCCTGACCCTCGTGACCTGCTTCACGTTGACCGTTGCGTTCGACATGGTCGTGGCCGTGTTTGTCGGCATCGTTCTCGCATCGCTTCTGTTCATGCGCCGCATGGCGGAACTTGCGACGGTGGAACTCGTGGCAGCCAATGACTCAGGGCGAGGAACAGACGCACCCCCGGGAGTCGTCTACTACCGAATTCGAGGACCGCTCTTCTTTGGCGCAGCACAGCGCGCGATGAGCGAGTTGGAAGTCAAAGTCGGCGCGCGCGCGATCGTGATCGACCTGAAGGATGTTCCGATGATGGATGCGACCGGGCTCATCAATTTGGAATCCGCAGTCGAGCGGCTCAATCGAGCTGGGATGGAGATCATTCTCTGTTCAGTGGCGGATGCGCCGCGGCGGGTCATGCGGCAAGCACACTTTCCCAATGACCGGCTCAAGTTAAGGTTCGCGCAGTCGCTTCCGGAAGCGTTTGCGTTGGCGAAGACGGTGGCTGGCTAGGAGCGGATTCGGAGCGCGGAAGCGAGTTGCTAAGCGGGGGCGACGGTGTTTCTCCGACATATGTTCGGGAAATATGCCAGAAATACGGCATGTTGGTTGACCGCTCGCCACTTGGACACATTCTGGAATACTCGCTTTCCTTCGATCACCACTCATTACATAGGTACCCCTGACCGGGTCGCTCTCATCGGTCCACCCCTTGTGAGAGTTGGGGGATGGTAGCGC
>CAYHHO010000031.1:0-27330 GCA_964356445.1 uncultured Singulisphaera sp.
ATGACAATCAACATGGACCGATCGACACACGCGAGAAACTAAAGGCGTACGACCCACGGCTCGCCGCCCTGCTGACCGAAGTCTTCGGCGACGGCGCGTGGCGATATGTGCGACCAGATCGCAGGAGCGCTGCGCCGGAAACCGATCCATCACGCGCGCATCTTGTCGGGTTTGACGCGGCAAGTCGCGATCCGTTTGTCTGGCCCGAACAATCGCGTGACCCAAACCAGCAACGCGACCTGATGTCGAACAGCAAGTAAAGGTCGTCTCGCGCCGATGGTCTTCATAGACAGTCGCAGGCGACAATGACATACCCTTGCAACCAAGTGCTCGCAGAATGAGCGAACCGGAGTACGCCATGCAATCCACATCTAAAAACCTCAAGAGTGAAAAAATTCTAGTCGGTCGATCCGTTTTGCTTTGCAGCATGCTGCGCGCAATAGTTGTCATTCTCGGAAGTTTCAATGTCTTGTTTTTGCCCGCGTGCACCATTACGAAGGAAGTTCACGCTGTCAATGCAGATGTCGTCTCTACATGTGCGAACAAGATCACTCTGATTCGAAATGACACTGTACGTTTCGCAAGTTTCAACAATGCCGTGGCACAATCATTAGAGCGTTGCGGTTTCAGAGTGGAGACTCTTCCTCAGGGATCGAGTTTCGATTCGTTGCCGTTGGCGATGACATACACCGCAAACTGGAGTTGGGACCTGGACCTGTATATGAGCTATGTCCGTCTCGAGGTCTTTCATCTCGGCAAGAAGATTGGGGATGCTGTGTACGACGCAACTCATGGAGGTGGGCACGTGTTTAGCAAGTTCATTCAAGCGGACAAGAAAGTCGACGAACTCGTTTACGAAATGTTTCCAAGTAGAGCGCCAACTGCTGGCACGGCGGGCAAGCGAAATTCCACGCCATCGACGCCCCCGCCGAGCGCTCGCCCCTGACACACGAACACGAGTTTCCATCAAGTTTGCGAGCACTCGCGGCCATCTGTGTCTCCACCGAGTCACGGGAGGCTCACTTCGTGGCTTCGTACAGCTGAGAACTCCACTTACGAATGCTTGGATTCGTCTTGTCCGCTCGGGCTACCCAGTTTCGCGTCGCGCATGACTCGCATCGCGGCTCGGCTTGCGAAGATGACGACGATCGAAAAACCGACGACCGTCCCAAGCATGAACCACCATCGGACCGGCGCGTCCGTGAACGCCTCAAATCCGACAATCCATAGCGCCAAAGAAGTTGCTGCCATGAAGAGCAACCCACCGATGATGAGCCACAGCCAATAAACAAGAACCACGCGATGGAGCAGGAACCGATTGTTTTGCGTTTCGCTATTCATTGTCCTGGATCCCCATCTGTAACTCGACCATCGCCGCCAGAGATCGATGCGATCGGCGCCTTGAGGGCGCAGCCGTGCTCACCATGACTTCGATGATAGTCGGCTTGTGCTCCGATACAGCAAGCATTGCATATAGACAATTTGGGGTAGGGCATTGAGATTGTGTTCAAGATTTCTCGCCAATACTTCGCACGACGCTTGCAGAGAGACCGCGCAGTGCATCATTGAGAGGTTGAGCGCGGACGATCGAGCGTTGCTGCACCTTTGGATGTCATGCGGTGATTGGGGACGGGTCGCGACAGCACTCGGGATCTCCCGCAGCGCGGTCTACAAACGCTGGAGCGTGCTCCGAAGCCGCATTCGCGAACAAGGGACGGAGGCCGTGTGGGTGACGGGAGTGCGATGGGTCTGCGCAGTCGCCGTCACGCCCGTCTTCAGGTAGCCGAAATCGAAGGTTGCAGATAGCCGAAGCCGAAAGTTGCAATCAGCCGGGAGGCCGCATCTTCAGAAACTGGTGGACTCGCGCTCAGGTCGGATGGAACTAGAACGTCGCAGACTAGGTGGGCACTGGAAGCGGGGAATCTCCCACCACGATGTACTGCGGAAGGAGCTGGAAACACCCATCACCGTGGACTTGCCGGGCGCTCGCCCGCGACACACGACCGCGAGTTCCCATCAGGCGTACGAGCATTCTCGCCGATTTAGGTGTCCACGAAAGTCGAGCAAGTTCAACGTGCCGCCGCCTTTGGCAATGCCCACCCTCAAACTGCCAACCAGTTCCAGAGGGCCCGCGCTTGGGGTATCACCAGTGGAGCCAAGAGCATGAGGATCGCAAGCAGCCAAGTGCCCGGCACGAGGCGACTCTGAGGGCACAATCGGAACTCCGCCCTGAACGGCCACTTCTCCAAGAGCCCACATTCGGGGCACGGTGCCGCCATAGACGAGACGAGGCGCTGACCGCATCGGAGGCATCTGCGATCGGGAGCCGCGATTGATCGACGAACTTGACGCGCAAGCCAGATCGAGATCACGAGAAAGTCAACGACCGGCACCATCAGCCTGTTCAGTGCCAAAGCGACACCTCCCAGATCCAGCGCCAGTCGAGGATCGCCACCACCTGTTTGGTATGTCCGGTAGAAAAACACCCACGCAATCTCCATGGCCGGAAGCGCGAGAACGAGACAAGCCGACGACTGCCACCACGCCCGCATCAACAATCCGTTCCGATGCCGCAAACCAAGGTCATGCCAATACCTTGGCCAACCCAACCGCTGCACACACTTCGCGGCAACCAGGAACACTGCGCCATGCATCACGAACGCGATACAAGCGATCCCCACAACCGAGTTCACTAGACCATCGAAGGAAGTCGGCAATTCTCGCGGATCGAATACTCGCGACAGTGGCTGGATGTAGCAATCACTGTTTGGAAGGAAGCGACCGAGTTCGAAAAGCCATGCGGGTAGATGCCAGCCGACTATCGCAGCCGCATGAAGCGCCAAAGCGGATGCGATGGAGGTAACAGTGACGAGCGCGACTGCCGCAAATGGACGGACACAATTGTGCGATCCCGACCGACCTAAAGCGAGCATGGCGGCGCCGGCGGGCATGCTCCACAGGTCCCCGACGTGGGGCAGAAGTCGGTGTCCTGCTTCGTCTGCGTTTCGGTCCATGTGTTGTTCCAAACAAGGCAGCAGAACGCACTCGCGCTTGTGCATGTTCGCGTGCGCGAACTGTTCTGCGCGTAGTAGCAGTTGGCACCAACACCGAAGGATAACGGTGTGCACGAATCCAAAACCCATGGTCCGCTCGGCGCCCACGCTGACCACGGTGTGCAGAACTGTATTGACCAGAAGCAGTCGTCGATGATCCCACCCATCAATGCAAACATCGGCCCGGATGTCGCACGGAGCTCGCTGTCAACCAACTCATAGGTCTTCTGCCCATCGGTATCCGCGAGCAACTCGTTGAGAAAAACCGATACGCAGTCAATCGTGGTCGGCAGTCCGCTCGCTGCAATCACGGGGCATCTCGCGCCCAGCGATGCCCGCGAGAACACGCCGAGGCTGCTCGCGCCGATGTCACCGACAAAGGCAACGGGAAATATCGAATCGGATTGGAATACGCCAAGCAAATGGAGGACCTCTACGAGTGCATTTGTCAGCTGCGAATACTGCACGAGTGGCTGGCTCGGGTCACTGTCCGCTGACGATGCGACCTGGCGCCGAATGTACGGGTCGTTCAGGAGCGCTCCGCGCAGTTGAAACTGAGTCTCAGCCCGAAGTGCAGCGGCTCCAATGCTCGGTCCTGGGTAGGCGTAAGTGGTCCATGTGTCGCCAGACCTTGCACAGTAGAAGGCCGAGTGCGAGCCTGCTATCGGGTGGACGATTCGTGCGAAGAAGATCCCACGGACATCCGACTCGCCGCGCACGATGGCTACCCGCCACTCCCCGTGGGTAATGGATCTCGTTGTTTGTTCGGACTGCGCGAGGCATGGCGACGCCAAGATCGCGATTGAGAGGAGCGCGTACACGCGCACAAATCGAGCCAGACTGAAGTTCTGCATGATGTTCTACCTCGCTACCAGGTTTCCAAACCTAAGAACTCAATCGCCGCGCCCGACGCGACCGAGTCACTCTCAATGATCCACCCACTACGAGAGTTGGTGCACGATAGCGTGAACTTCCACACTCTTGCCCTCCCCAAACTTAGCGGACACTAGATCCCGTCAAGTTTGATCTCGCCTCCGGGCACTTCGCCAACGTCGACGATCCGAGTGAAAGTCCAGTGGCGTCAGACGCCCCCGCCAATCCATACACAGCCCACACGCGTCGCACTCTGACATCGCTCCCGAATGAAATTGCTTTCGCCGAGGAGTGGCGCGACATCGCCAGAGCCTTCCCATTTGGAAGGCGCTCCGCGGTGTGATCGTGACCCGGGTGCCTATGGGAGCCCCGACATGATACTGGTACTTGGCCGCAGAATCTTCGTCGATAGTGAGTGACAGCACGGGCCACTCACCGCGCTGGCAGGATGGCGTGACGCCAGCGACAACCTCATCCCACGTGCTTCGCAGGATGGCAATGTCGCGAGTGGCGACTCCGTGGGGAGTCTCCCAGCTGGCCTCGAGGAGCACGCTCGGGTAGCGCGTGCGAGAGAAGTCGGCGGTCACCGGGTCGGCACGTGCAGACCACGCATCGATCGTCGCCCTCAGGTCGCCAAGCACCATGAGGTTTGCGACGATGCCCGCCGCCGTGACCAGCAGCGCAGCGAATGCGAGCGCGATCACGGCATTGCGCAGATGCGCTTGCCGTCTGTCCATCTCTGCAAGCGAGTGTCGAAAGTGCGCGACCGCATCGCCGAATCGGTCCTCGGCGGCACGGGTCGCGTCGGTGCGGCCCGCACCTGAGCGACGTTCGTCTTCTTCGAGCATGCTCAAGTGCGACTCCATCTCGCGCCGCAGGTCATCGCGCTCGCGAGAACTGTCGCGCACCGAATCGCCAGGTTGCGAGGAACCCTCGGCGTCGTGAGGCTTCTGCGAGTCCGTCTGGTCATGCGAGCCTGGCATTCGGTCCTCCTCGGACGCTGCGGATGATCTGGTCGATGGCCGAGGCGACACTCCTCCACCGCGCAGCGGACTGCACGAGCTCCTCGCGACCCTCTCGCGTGATCGTGTACACGCGAATCTCACGCCCGCTCTCCTGCGTCGCCCATTCGGCGGACACTGCGCGTCGCTTGCGCAGCCGCTGCATCGCCGGATAGAGCGATCCTTCCTCGATCCCGAGGACGCCGCCACTGCGCTCTTCGATCCGGCGTGCGATGAGATATCCGTGGAGCGGCTCTTGCGCCAGCAGCGACAAGATCATCATGTCGAGTGTGCCTGGCGGGGGACCGTGGGGAGTGGACAACGCTGGAGAAGGCTTCATACCCATAGCCTATCTATATAACAGAGCGACCGTGGAGGCAAGCCCGGCCCCTCCTTTTGCGCAAGAAATTTCTCGCAGTTCCTTTGCCAACCGCTTGACCGTCGCCGTTACCAAGATAGACTAGGCACAGGTACACAAGCCATCGTGGCTCGGTACATGTCCGGTTCCGTCAGCAATTTCCAGGAGGATCCAGTGAACACAATGAACTCGAATGGCAGATGGTCTCGCTTCGCACGTACTTGACGCAATCACAGGGCTGCGGGGAGAGCACCTGCAACTTCATCGCACTCGCCAGCGTGCGCTCGATCAGTTTGGGAAACTGCACCCCGACCGATTTGTTCGTGGACGACCATGTGCGCCATCACTTCCCGACTAGGCCTGGATCGATCGACCAGAATTTGCTGAACAAGCCTCATCAACCCACACGCCATTGATCGCGAATTCACAAATGAAAATATCTCAAAGGTATTGACACGTTCCGAAACCCATTCTTAGGATAAATCAAACTGTCGAACCGATTCAAAACTCTCTTACTCGTGGTGGTGGCGTTCCTGTCTGCCATCACAATCACAACACGCTGCTGTGCGGACTCTTCGGTCGAGTTCATTCCAGCCGACCAACTCGCAGCATCTCAAGAGATTCTGGGATACGTGGTCGTCGATAACGGAGACGAGACCAGCACTATCCATGTGCTGGCTTCGACCCTCATCAGTTCGATTGAGCGAAGAAAATGCAACGGATGTGTGTCGGAGTATTCGGCGACGAGCGGTTGCACCGGCGAGCAACTGGTGCTGTCGATCGACGCAACTGGAACCGCATCCTTCGCCCAAGATGGCGTCGTTGTGGGAACGCTCTCTGCAGATTACTGCGGTGGAATCGAGTATTCGGGAAGCGCTGCATTGCCAGATAGCCTGGTGTACAAGGCAGTACTCGCGGCTGCGATGGACACCAACCTGTCGTTGATCAGACCGTGCCAGGGACAGGCGGCCTTTGACATTGCGCTCAATCAGACTTTCGAGCGCGACAATCGAATTTGGATCGTGCCGTCTGTCACGATTGGAGTGACAGACGGTGGTCAGACTTCCGTGATCTTCTCGGCTCACTCGAATCAAGACCTTGAGGATTGGAGCATCAGCATCAGTTCCGAGTCGTCGATTGCGCAGTCAGCGACAGTGAATGGACAACTGAAGTATTCTCTCCAACGATCCGGCGCGGATGTCTCCGTTACGACACCAACAGGCAGCGCCACGGTGGACATATCGCAAGTCGCGACCTCGGCTTCGGTGCAGGCATTGCTGCATGGGATCAGTTCGAGCATTGACTTTGCTCAGGAAGTTATGCAAGCCACATCGGCTGCCGCCGAGCCAACACAAGTAGAGGTGGAGGAACAGTGTCGGCAATTGTGCAATGACAGCCTTCCATATGGCTCGAACTGTCAGACATTCACAGAAAAATACGACTGCTGCGTCACTGACGTGCAAAGAGCAGTGTGTCGCCGCGCGTGCGTCTGTGAGTATTATGCTGGCACATGGTGGTCGCACTGGTGTGCCGTCAAGGCGGGGGTCCTTTTTGATATCGACTTGGCCGCATGCGTGGCCGCCTTCCTGAAAGCGTGGGACTAGGTTTGGGAACGGGATCCAATTGCCCTCGATGCGGCTACGTTCAAGGCGTACCTGCGCCGACGTGCACATGCACGGAGTGCGGTCTCTCGTACGACAGTCAGGTCGGTCCGAGCCGTTTGCGCTACAGCGACCCGCACTGGCTCGGGCAACTTCTCTTCGGCTGCCGCCTGATACAACGATGCCTCTTCGTACTGCTTTGCTGCGTTCTTGTCGCGATTTTCTCCGGCTTGGCGAGCCACGGACTCCGCCAGTGGAACGCTCCAGCGTGGAGTTTTCAAGTCTTGTCGGTACTGCTCTGGGGCATGGTGATCGCGCTCTTCTTGGCCGTGGGATCTCTCATGATCGGACTCGTGGGACTCTTCGCGGTGAATCCATACGAAGAGTTTTCTTGGATGTCGGCCACGCGTCGATGGATCAACTACATATCCGTTCCCGCATTGGGACTCTGGGTTCTCGCAGTGCAATCCGATGGCGGCGCGAGTGCGTGGGGCACGTGGGTTCCGATCGGCGGCGCGGTCGTGCTATCTGCGCACGCAATCGCTGTGCTTCACTTGACGGTTGCGCTCAAGTCCCGCTGTGCGGATGGGCCGCATCGCCGCGTCGCGTCGCTCGGGAGTGTTGCGATCGCGAGCTTCGTGTGTTCGGCGATCTTCGTCACGGCCATGCTCGAACGCGAGACCGAGTTGCTTCGGGTGATCTGGGCGATTTGGGTCGTTGCCGTCGGGTTCTCATCCCGATCGCTCGGGCCCAAACTGCAACACGAAATGGCGTTGCATCCCGACGGTGCTTCGAGACTTCGAAGTGGCATCGCGGCCTCGACCAACTCGGGATCGAACCGCTTCAGGTTTGGTCGGAACACCTGACCGATGATGTTGAGATCGCATCACGTTCCGAGTGATAGGAGCTCGCTTTTCCAGTTTCGCGGGCGGGCGCCCGACAAATCCACTGTGAAGCGGCGGCTTGATCGGTGCCGCGCTCAGCTGCTACAACTTTGCGATGTCCAAGTTCCGGGACTGCCAGCGGGATACGAATCGGTATTACCAAGACAAGTTCCTCGAGATCGGGTGCGCGCTGAAGCCCGGCGGTTCCGCGAGCGACTTCGTAGAAATCGTCGCAGAGCAAAAGCTTGAACGAGGAGAGGGCCTTGAACAAACCACTTCCGAATGACAGCGGCGCCGTGGAACCGACCTTTGCAGGTGAGTACGCCGCAGGAGTAGCGTTCGTTTGCCTCGCACTGACGTGGTGCTACATGATCGGTCTTGGCGTGTTCATGACGGCTCTTGACCCGGAACTGTGGCTGAATTTCGTCCTAGGCGATGCGGTACACCACTGGAAGAAACTGCTCGGCGTCGCAGTTGTTGTTGGATCAGTCCCCCTCTTCTTTGGACTCAGTTGGTACGCCCTCAACCGATGGATTGTCCGATGCAAGTCAGAGGATCTTCAGTCCAGTCCACGTCACTGATTCGCAGCAGGGAGTTCCACTCGTGGGTGCCCCGGCACGGTCTCTCGCAGGGTGAACCTATCCAGATTCGGTGGACACCTGAGATGGGGAAGTCCTGCTTCAGAACCCCAGCACCTGCAGAGTTCTCCATGACCAGCATCTGCAGCATCCGGCCTGTGTGTGTTTTTCGCGCAGAATCGTGTGTATTGGCAGCAGCCGAGGAAATTTCAAATTCTTTTTGGATTTGTCGGTCACATCTGGGCGGCTCGAACGGTGTAGAGGTGCATCAAGCGTTCTTGGTGCACTTCGGCAGGGTTCGTCGACACACCATCAGGAGACACAACATGAGCATTATCCGACCTCGACCAATCGTCCGAGCCGCCCAGTGGCTGGCAAAGATGAATCCAAGAGTTCAGGCACGACTCGTCGGCGCACTGTTCCTCGGCGGATTGTTGGCTGTTGGATGCGGGATGGCAACCCGAGTCGATGATGAACCACCGGTCGAGGACGAAACGCCGTGGGTTCTTGACTGCTGTACACCCTTTCGAGAGTGCGCGGATGGCTTGAGGAAATATGGGCTATCACTTCAGGACGCCGAGGATGTCACGCACCTGATTTTCTACGGCGAGTATCCGCAGTACGACAAACTTGGCTGCTCCTACTACGTGGTGACCATGTACTTCTGCAGGAACGGGATCCGCTACAACCAACCGATGGATGTGAAGACGCAGTGCCTTGAAGAAAACCTGGAGTTGTGCGCACCGATGCTGTGCCCTGCGGTTGTCGGTGACACGGCGACCTACAGGCCGTTCTTCATCACGACCCTCGGGCAGCAATGCAATCCACCAGGCGCGTGCGTCTGGTTCGACATTGACGGACCGTACACAACCAACGATCTGACCCGCTGTGAGCAGGCCTCGGATTGCAGTTGCTTCGCCGAGGCGACCTGCGAATCCCGCGTGTGCAGACCTGTGGTAGGAGTCGACCTTCAGCCGCGCGGCTGTCCATCGTGCGGCAATTGATTCAACTCGACGGCCACAACTGCGGACGGTTCTGAGACGGACCTTCATCCCGACTTGGCGCCGCTCGGAATCTCGGTCTGCCGTGGATCGGCGAGCACGGGCTGCGCAGCGGGTTTGAAACTTTCAATACTGCGAGAAAACATGTCACGCTGCCGCGCGCCCGACCATCCAGCTAAGAGCAAAAAACGAAAAACGCTCATTCGCCGGAATGCTGCGGAAGTTCGTGTGCATTCGGCGACTCAGCAGGTTTGTTTCCACCCCTGCGGAACGGTACTACCATCTTCGAGCGGCTGGTATCAAGCATCGCTCGGCTCAGGCAAACTTCGCGTGGCAGGAGGATCGTTCGACAATGTTCGATTTGTCACTGAACGTATCGGCTTGTTGCAGTGTCATGGCACTCTTCGCTGGTCCATCCGCGAATCCTCAACTCGTCGAGGTCTTCAAACCTGCCCTCGGCCAGACCGTCTCTGGGGCCTTCTGTTGGAAAACCAAGGTCTGCCGAGGGTTGGCCGTCTCGGGCGAGTGCGTTCCACAGGGACTCATCTGTGTTTCAGATACGTGCGGGCGGTCTGGGGACGATGGCTGCTGGTGGCGGTACGAGTGGGCGTGCTTTTACTCATGCGAGTCTTGGGAGGTTTGCACGCATCTCCGACTCGAAGATTGGGATCAGGACTGCGGCGCAAAGTGCCGCTTTATTTCCTACAACCAATGTTCCTGTGCCTGCGCAGGGCCTCTTGGTCCAGGTACGTTTGAGGCAAGTCCATATGACCAGTGCCGGTAGAAATCCAGCGACGACGTCATCCGTTGCGGGCGCTTCACCACGGCGCGACATGTGGCAGAAACACAGGCGCTCACTCGGGGTGACTGTCGCAGTGATCTGCATCACGACGGCAATGGTCGTGCTGCTCCCTGCGACGAAGAGCCACGTCGAGCTCGTCGACTATGGGGAGATCCTCTCCCACATTCTCTTTCGATCGGAGCGAGCCTTTGAAGGTGTCGTGCGCTACCGATTGTTCAGTTTTCGAATTCCCCCCGCAGTCTTTGCGCCGCTCGCGCACTCGGTTGCTGCCACGCACGTTTCGCCACACCCCGATGCCATCGCGCAGGTATCCGCCTGGTTGAACGCGAACCTGCCACCGCTCAGAGCGGCGTGGAGCGGCGAATGTCGCTTTCACGGAACGAATTGGCTCGACGTACGGCGACGAATGGACGATGTCGATACGAGTCGATTCGCGCTACAAGGGCATGCTGTCACGACGGTTCCATATTCACAGTTGTCGAATTGGACCTCTGTGCACTCCAACTGCGGTGTGCAAACAACGATCGATCAGCGACTCGTCGTCATGAAGCAGAGGGCCACGACTCTGCATCCGCTGATGGCACTGGACATCACGGTAGGACCGTGGCACGATGCGATCGCTTTAGGGGCGAACGTGCCAGGACAAGAGATTCGTGCAACGCAAGCGTTAGATGTCCAAACAATCACCTATCGCAATGCTCTTCGTGGCGGATCGTGGGTTGAAACTGCATACGTGTTCGACGCGAATCTTGACTGGGGTCCGCGCACGATCCACACTTTCAACAGCACGGACACCATCGGGCGAACCGAGTACGGGTACGCACCTCGAACCTCGAACATGCTGATGCGCCCAAGCGTGGTTGTTCGAGGAGACTTTCGCAGTGACGGCGATGTGGACGTGTCGGTGACGCTCGTCGATGAGTGGGTTGAGGCCTGCGATCTAAGCACCATCGCACTTCGCGAACCGGCGCTGTTCCTCGAGTTGGTTTACACAGGCGAAAGCGAAGACCCGGTTGTGACGCTCCGCGCGCCTGCCTACCTCGATGGCGTCGAGCCCTGTTCAAAGCCGCTCGTCGCGATCGTGCAGATCCTTGAGACTCTCGGCAGCAGTGATCCATCGACGGATTACAACTACGACGGCATCGTCGACGGGTGGGATATCGACGACGCCCTTTCGAAACTCAGTGGCGCGCAATAGGACCCCAGCCGAAAGGGCAAGACGATCGATTGCTTTGGAAGATCTCGCAGCCTGTTGCGGGCGTTTTTTACAATTCGACCCAATGCGAACACCGCCGCACTGCCTGAACTTGTCGACCACTTCAGGGATTGATTTGATTCACTCGAGAACTCAAAGTTTTTCAGCAGCCTGCTAGCCGACTGATGCGATCCCCGAGCTCGGTCAGCACCGCGGTATCTGACATTTCCATCGCCTTCGCCATAAGTGCCTCTTTTGGCAACTATAGCAATCACATCGCCTCAAGACGACAGATTTGGCACTTTTCAGGCTCAACATCTCAAGAGTGAGGTTCCGCCCTTGAAGATGATGCCTGCTGGTGGTCTGTTCAGCGTGAAGAGCCGCTTGAGAACCCAGCACACCCAAAAGTCTTTCTCAAGAATCGCTTCCGGCAATCCGCGCTTCGCAGCCGCAGCGCGAAAGAGGTCTGCACGATTCTCGGCAGAGAGGCGTGCGACTTCATCCATCGGACGCGGGCTCCCTGACTGACGCGATTTTCCGCGCGAGCTCGCACAGCCAGTCAGTGGCGTACTTGGCATCGGCAAGGAGCTGCTTCTTGTCCGCTTGCGACAACGCCGCGCGTATGGTCTTCACCACTTTGTCCGAAGCGGCGTCTTGTCCGAGAAATCGTAAGGCCTGGAACACCATTGCGCTCTTGCGGTTTCCGACCGGGAACTCTTTCGGAGGGACATGCTTGATCTGAAGGACGTACTTTCCAACTCGCACCTGGCGAGTGCGCCCGTCGCTCAGGTAGATGGGCTTTGCGGGAACCTGCGTGGACAGCCCCAGCCGATTCGCTGCCACAGCGCCAGACGGGGCGACGCGACTTCCGGTCTGCCGCGCGACGGCATCAGCGACTTCATCAAGGTTTGGAGGAATGTCAACGCCGAGCGAGTCGTTGCGTCGCGGCACGAAGTAGAGACCTCGGCCAAGTCTCTGGAGCGCTCCACTTCGGACGAGCCTCGAGAGGGTTTGATCGGTGACATCGCGACCCGCGAAGTCGAGGAAGTCCTTCGGCGTGAATACCCGCCCCGATCCTGCGCGGGCGATGCGATTGAGGATTTTGCCGTGAAGCGGTTTCATTGGATGTCAGGAAAGTGTACACGTTTTTCTGACACTGTCCAATCGAGACCATTTCTGGATGGGAAAGGGCCCGCGAGACAGGGGCACTCGCGAACGGCTCCGTCTCTGCGATGCCTACACCCCTACGCGTTCACGCCATTCCACACGACGAATGCTTCGATCGCTTCGTACTCGGCGAGGCCGAGCGCGTCGTAGGTCGCTGCTGTCGCTTTGTTGCGCGCCTCGGCTCGCTGCCAGAACTCGCGGTCATCTGCGCCAGGGAAAAGCGGGCGATCCTTCTGTGACTGGTGACGGAAGATGGCCCTGCGCTTGCGCGAGACTTCGTCGGGCGAGAGCGGCACTGCGATGTCAATCGCTTCGATCTCCCACTCCTGCCACGCACCTCGATAAAGCAACGTCTCGATCGGCGCCTTCGCAAACCACTCATCGCCGCGCACGCGATCGATCGCAGCGAAGACAGCGGCGAGGCAGCATCGATGCGTTCCATGCGGGTCGGACAGATCGCCGGCTGCATAGACCTGATGCGGCTTGATATCGCGCAACACCTTGACGACGATGTCGATGTCCGCATCCGTGATCGGCTTCTTTCGCACGCGACCCGTCTCATAGAACGGCAAGTCAAGAAAGTGGAGCCTCTCTCCCGCGATGCCGCACACGCGCGCGGCCGACTTCGCCTCCTCGCGGCGGATGATCGACTTCAAGCGCTGAATCTCCGGCGCGTCTGGATCGCTCGGTTTCGTTGCATGAAGAACATCGATCAGCTGTTTGGCTGAACGATTGACCGCCCTCGAGTCAAACGACTCCGAATAGTCCTGCACGAAATCCAAGAATCGCCTCGCTTCCTCGTCGGAGACCGCGATGCTTCCAGATGTCTGATAGGCGATGTGCACCTCGTGACCCTGATCGCTGAGCCTGATGAGCGTGCCGCCCATCGAAATCACATCATCGTCGGGGTGCGGACTGAAGACCAGCACTCGCTTGGGGAATGTCGCGTCGCGCGCGCGATCAATGTCTCCGGCCTGCTTGCGATCGCGCGGCTTGCCGCCAGGCCACCCAGTGATCGTCTCTTGAAGGTCGCGAAAGACACTCAGGTTGATGGAGTGCGCGCTTCCATCACGCGCAACGAGATCCTGCAAGTGATTCTCGTTGTAGTCCTCGATCGTCAATTTCAGGATCGCCTTCTTCGTGTGACCGCTCAGCCAGACCACAGCTTGGCGGATCATCGCTGGAGTCCACTCGACTTGCCGCGCCACCCACGGTGTTCGCTCGCGCTTCAGTTGCGCTGCCGCAGGGCGATCGAGATGGACCTCGACACACGGATGATCTTGCAGGAATGTCGCAGGAATCTGGTCGGAAATCGCGCCTTCGACCACCCGCTGAATGATCGGAGCCTTCGCTTCGCCGAGCGCCATCAAGATCAGCTGCCGCGATTCGAGGATCGTTCCAATTCCCATGGTGAGCGCACGGATCGGTACTTGCTCTTCGCCGAAGAAGTCGCTCGCAGAATCGCTGCGGGTGATTCGATCGAGGACGATGAGGCGCGTACGACTCTCTCGCGGCGAACCGGGCTCGTTGAATCCGATGTGACCGGTGCGACCAACACCAAGAAGCTGTAGATCGATGCCGCCTGCACTGCGAATCGCCGCTTCGTAGCGAGCACACGCGATTGCAGCATCGCTCGCTGCGACAGTTCCGTCTGGGACATGCGTCTGTGCAAGATCGATGTCGATGTGATCGAAGAGTTGCTCCTGCATAAAGAGTCGATAGCTCTGCGGACCGTTTGGCGCCATCGGCCAATACTCGTCGAGGTTGAATGTAGTGACGTTGGCAAACGAAAGCCCTTCTTCGCGGTGCATGCGGATGAGTTGCGCGTAGATGCCGATGGGCGTGCTGCCAGTCGCGAGCCCAAGGACGCACCTGCGGCCCTCCGACTGGCGCTTGCGAACCAAGTCTGCAATCCGATTCGCGACTTCCAGCGCCATGTCACCCGGATGCGACCAGACAGTGACGGCGAGGCGCTCGATCGATGTGTGATCGCCGCGGGTTGAGTAGGGAGTGTTGACAATCGGCTTTGCGAGTGAGGTCATTGCGCTTCAGTCTCTCACAAAATGCCTGAAAACTCGAATCGCTACGGCGGGTTTTTAAGCGAAGCACTCACGCCCGTCGAGGCGCGCTCACGTCGTCCAAGGAATCGCGGAGAGTTCGACACCCGTATTGCGCTGCGAAAACTGCTTGAGCGCCCACTCGTCTGTAAAGAGCAGCACCTGCTGATCGTCGCGGTCGGTCCCCACAGTCGTGTCAGAGAGCAAGTCGGGCGCCCAGTCGGCGGATGCTCCAGGCTTTCGCCACCACCGAACGATCTTCCAACGAGACTGTTCCAGTCGCGACTCTGCGCCATATTCCGACTTCAATCGAAACTGCACGACCTCGAATTGGAGCGGCCCGACCGCAGTCAGCAGCGGTCGTTGAAACTGACCAGTGCCGACCGTGATCAACTGAACGACTCCTTCTTGCAAGAGTTGCTCGACGCCAAGCTGAAACTTCTTCGCATTGCCAGGCTGCGGGTTGTTCAGGTAGGTAAAGCACTCTGGAGGAAATCGCGGGATCTCGTTGAAGACAATCGTGCGGTCCTCGGTCAGCGTGTCGCCGATGCGCAGCGCGTCTTGTCCGACGATTCCGACGACATCGCCGGCACGACCCTCTTCGACTGTCTCGCGCTGCTGTCCAAAGAGCTTCTGAGCATTCGAGAGCCGAATGCGCCGACCGCTTTGCGCGTGAATCACAGTCATCTCGCGAGTGAATGCGCCCGAGACGATGCGCACGAAGGCGATGCGATCGCGATGCCGAGGATCCATGTTCGCCTGGATCTTGAAGACAAATCCGCTGAAGGTCTCGTCGTCGGGCTGGACTATCCGACCCGCGCAAGGCCGCGGTCCAGGACCAACCGAGTGCGCGAGGAATCCATCGAGGAGCAACTGCACACCAAAGTTGTTGGACGCGCTTCCGAAATACACCGGCGTCACCGTGCCAGCTGCAATCCTCGCTTCATCGAAAGTCTCGCCAGCGCCGTGGAGCAACTCGATCTCCTCGCGCGCGCGGGCGTAGTCGTACTCATCCAACTTCTCGCGAATCGCAGGATCGTCGAGGCTCATCACGCGCACCGGCGCTACATACGCGCCCGCCTTGGTGCGCTCAAACAAGTGGACGCTGTGAGTCAATCGGTCATAGACACCGCGAAACGTCGGACCCGAACCAAGCGGCCAATTCACGGGGAACGCAGTGAGACCAAGCACTGATTCCAGTTCGTCGATCAGTTCAAGCGGATTTCGCGTCGGGCGATCGCACTTGTTCATGAAGGTGAAGATCGGCACGCCGCGCTTGCGGCAGACTTCGAAGAGTTTTCGAGTCTGCGTTTCGATTCCCTTCGCGGCATCGATGACCATGATGACTGCGTCCACCGCCGTCAACACCCGATAGGTGTCTTCGGAAAAGTCATTATGCCCAGGCGTGTCAAGCAGGTTGATCCGAAAACCTGCGTAGTCAAACTGCAAGACCGTCGAACTGATCGAGATGCCACGCTGCTTTTCCAGTTCCATCCAGTCGCTCGCGGTTGCGCGCTGCGTCTTTCGCGCAGTGACCGAGCCAGCAAGGTCGAGCGCTCCGCCGTAGAGCAGCAGCTTCTCTGTGAGCGTGGTCTTTCCCGCATCGGGGTGCGAGATGATCGCGAATGTTCTGCGTGGGAGTGGAGCTGCCGCCATGGGTTCGTGACTCTCAAGAGAGAGAACTTGCCATCCTACGCACCGCCAAACGGTCTGCGCATGCATTACGCTTAGGCGATGGTGCCTGGCGCGCAGCTCGAGTCTTCGCAGTATTCAGTGCTCGTTGTAGACGATCAACCCATGATCATCGAAGCAGTGCGGCGCTGCCTCGCTGCCGACGCAGCCGCGCGCGTCCACGGGTGCTCGCGTGCCACCGAGGCGGTTGCACGAGCCGTGCAATTGCGTCCCGCAGTCATTCTTCAGGATCTCAACTTGCCCGATGGAAATGGGCTCGACCTGATCGCTGCATACCGCGGCGAGCCGTCGCTCTCAGAGACTTCGATCGTTGTCCTCTCTTCGACCGAAGATCCGCAGGTCAAGGCTGCTGCGTTCGCTCAGGGCGCCGCGGATTACATAGAGAAGTTGCCGCCTGCACCTGAATTCGTTGCCCGCGTGCAGCACCACGCGCAGGCATCGCGCGCGCTCGCTGCCCGCAACGCACTGATGCGCGCGCTTGACGAAGCGAATGCAAGGCTTCGAGCGGTGAACGAGGAACTCGTCGTCGACATCAGCGCACAGCGAAAGCGTGTTGAAGCTCTTGCGGCCGTCGGAAGCAGCCTCGCGATGATTCAGGATCTCGAGGTTTTGCTGGGAACAATCCTCGACGAAGCAGCGAGGTTCTCAGGTGCGACGGCGGGTGCTGTGTTTATCTGTGAAGGAACCGAACTGCGCCCATCGACTTTGTATGTAGATGGTTCGTCGCGCGTCACAAAGGCACGGCTGCAGCGCACCCCGATCGGCGATGGAACTTGGGTCGGCCAGGTTGCGGCTACGGGATCGTCCACTCGCATTGAGTGCGCGAGCGGCGCAATGCAGAATCTTCCGCTTGCGATCGATGGAGTGCTGCCCGAGCGTCCCAAATCGTTCCTGCTGCTTCCGATTGCGCTGCGCACGAACATCCTCGGCGTGCTGGCGCTCTGCAACGCGAACGACGACGATGGATTCTCAGCAGAAGACGAACGACTCCTAGGAAACTTCGCGGGATTTGTGGCCGTCGCACTCGAGCGCGCTCAGACCGCTCGATCGCTCATTTTCCGCATGGTCGCGGTCACCACTCTGCGCGATCCAACTGAAACGTCGGGGCATGTCCAGCGCGTCGCGGGTGTTGCGGAGATTCTCTTCAGCGCGTGGTCGAAGGCGCACCCTGAGTCGAGCGCCGACAGCGTGCGCGACCGAGATCGCCTGCGGTTTGCCGCGATCCTGCATGATGTCGGCAAGGTTGATACGCCCGATGCCATTTTGAAGAAGCCGGGAAAGTTGGACGATTGTGAGCGCGGCCGCATGCAGCTGCACGCGCAAATCGGATCGACGCTGTTCTCTGGATTCCAGTCCGAACTTGACGAGGCTGCTGCGGTCGTTGCACATTGCCATCACGAGCGCTGGGACGGCGCGGGGTATCCGCGTGGTCTGAGCGGCAGTGACATCCCGATCTTCGCACGCATCGTTGCGGTGGCCGATGTCTACGACGCGCTCGCATCGAAGCGCGCGTACAAGTCGCCATGGTCGAGAGATCGCATCATCACGCTCTTTCGCGAAGAGGCGGGCAAGCACTTCGACCCAGAACTCGCTCAGATTCTGATCGACCACATTGACGAGGTCGAGGGTGTGCGCGATGCGTATATCGAGATTGATGTTGCCGCTGAAACTGATGGCAAGTGATCGCCGTACCCTTCTCACATGAGTGACTGGAACGGATCGCCGCTGAAACTTGCGTGGAAGGTCTGCATCTTGATTGTCGGAAGCGCCGTCACGCTCGTTGGCATCGCGCTCCTCGTGCTGCCGGGACCCGCGTTCATCGTCATTCCCGCTGGCCTTGCAATCCTCGCTCTTGAGTTCTCATGGGCGAGGCGCTGGCTCGCGCAGTTGAAGGAGTACATCAAGATCGCAGCCGCGAAGGCCAAGCAGAAGATGGGTCGGTCGAACGAGCAGCCGAAGCAAGGGGCTTAGGGACACGCCCCACGTGAACGCCGATCAGCTTCGACACTTCCCGCCGCAGCAACCGCCTGCGCTCGCAACCGCGGCACTCGGCGAACATGCAGGCATCGCAGTCGGCAGCTTCTCCTTCTTCCACGCTTCGAATCCACCCGCGACATTCGCTGCGTCATAGCCGAGACGGCGAAGCATCGCGGTCGCGGCGGCAGAACGACCTCCGAGCGCGCAATGCACCAGCACTTTCCCACCGCGGGGAATGCGATCGAGGCCAGTCATCAGACGCGTGTATGGAAGGTTGCACGATCCCTCGACACATCCAAGTGCGTGCTCGCTGCTGCCGCGGACATCGAGGATGAAGGTCTTGCCGACTTCGCCGGCAGCGGACTGCACGCTGACCTCGGGTGTTGACTCTGTCTTCGTAGCACTTCCCATCGCCGCTGGCGGCACGACCGCGATGATCGAGTCGTATCCGATTCGCACGAGGTCTCGGATGATCGCCTCGCTCGATGCAGGTTCGCACACCAGCACGATCTTCTCCTGCGGCTTCGCGTACGAGCCAACGACCATCGCAAACATCTTTCCAAGTGGCGCGTAGAGCGCTCCCGGAAGATGCCCGTCGCGAAATGCCGCCCACGGCCGCGTGTCGATGACGACTGTTCCCGGTCGCTCCCAGTCACTGGCGTGAGATCGAATGTCATTGATCACCTCTGGCTTTGGCAGCGCACCAAGCACTGGCACACCATCGCGGTTCAGCTGCTTCATGCGAGCGAAATACAGCGGCGGTTCTGGTTGTCCAGCGAGAATGTCATCGATGAACGCGCGTTCATTTCCAAGCAGCTGCATGATCGGGCTGACAGCCAGTTCGTAGCCCACGGTTGTCTGAGGAACAGCGCCGAGCGCCTTGCCGCATGCGCTGCCCGCGCCGTGTGCTGGCCAGACCTGCAAGTGCGCAGGGAGTTTCGTGAATTTCTGAAGGCTCGCGAAGAGATCGCGTGCGCTTGGCTGTGACACGCCTTGAATACCGGCCGCGGTTTCCAGAAGGTCGGGGCGTCCGATGTCGCCAACGAAAACGAAGTCGCCGCTGATGAGACCAATCGGGACGGCCCTGCCCGTCGCGCCATCTTGAACGAGATACGACATGTGCTCAGGCGTGTGCCCTGGCGTATGGATGGCGCGAATCGAGATTGCGCCGAGGTTGAACGTGTCGCCGTCGTGCAGCAGTTGATGGTTGTAGCCAGAGACCCACTTCGACTGCCAATCCGCGCCGCCCTCTGCACTGACGAGCACGCGCGCGCCGACGCGCTCGGCAAGTTCGCGTGCGCCGCTGAGAAAGTCAGCGTGGATGTGCGTTTCAGCGACGGCGACGATTTTCAGTTTCTCTTGCGCAGCGATGTCGATGTAGCGATCAACATCGCGTTCGGGATCGAACAGGATCGCCTCCCCCGACCTCTGACAACCGATGAGGTACGCGTACTGTGCGAGATTGGGATCTGCGATTTGGCGAAAGAGCATTGGGGATCTCCGAGGTGGGCGACGGACGCGTAGGAACGCGAATCGTAGAGCGCGCGGTGGTTTGGAGTCGCCGCGCGTTGAGGCGCAGGGTTCCGCACGCCGCACCCCCTGTTTACGGGCAAATGTGGTCGCGCTTGCGTGCAGATTTGCCCGTAAGCCGAGGGGTAACGCGGCAAGAATGCGCTGCGCGGGCTTGGTGGGCTACGATCACGCCAAGGAGCTACACAACAATGAGTAAGACTTTGATTCGGGGATGGCGAATGAAGTTCAGCGCCGGCGTCATCGGTATCGCCATCGGTAGTGCCGCTAGCGCTAGCGCGTCGGCTACCGCCGCAGCTGCGGCGACTGACACAACGCGCTTCGCGGTGCGCGAGGCAGTCGCCACCAAAGGAGCTGAGGCGCAGGCAGCTGCTGAAGGAACTGCGGCCGAGTTGGCGAGATTCCTGGACGCGCTCACAACCAACGCCGAAGGCGAACTGGCGAGCGCTGGCGCTGGAACCGCGATCGCTCGACAAGAACTCGCGACCATCATCAAGGAGCAGTCGCTCGCAGATTCAGGAATCGTCGATCGACTCGACCCGCAGCGCGCGAAGCTCTATCAGACAGCCGGAGTCAGCGCAGTCGTCACCCTCTCGATCACCGGCTTCAGCGCCGTGAAGGAGACTCTCGAAGTCGAAGGTCGATTCGGCAAGACGAAGGCAGAGCGATGGAACGTCGAAGTCACCGGCGTCGCGCGCGCATACAACACGACGAGCGCTGCGCTGCTCGGCACCGCGCCATTCGCACTCACTGAAGTGCGAACGGACGAACCTATCAGCGGCACCGTACGCAACACAACCCCGCTGACTCGCGTGATCGCCTCGCTGGCGCAGAAAGTAGCGGCGTCGATCTCGCCAACGCTCGCTCCCAAGATTGCAGTTGTGACTGGAGCGAGCTCGGGATCTGTCAGTGGCGCGGCCGGCGCCGGCGGATCAAACAGCGCAGGCAGTGCAGAGGCGATCACACCGACTGTCCTCCTCATCGCGCGTGTCAATGCACCAGAATTCACTGCGAGCGCGCAGCAAGAATGGCAATCCGTCGCTGCAGCTGCACTCACCGCGCGCGGGTATCGCATCGCCCTCGCCGACGAAGCGATCTTCTCAATGACGCCAAGCGAATTCAACGCGCGCATCTCCTCAAGCACCACGATTGCAAACCTTGCGCAGGCCGCGAACGCCGACGCGCTGATGATCGCGACGATCGATTCGCTTGTCCTGGATCACCGCACGATCGCTGACCCCAACGTTGCCGCAGCGGAGATCTCAGAGTGGACCATGGGAGGTTCGTGGCGACTAATTTCGCCTACAGGAGCATCGTTCGGCGGCGGCGGCGCCCTCGCACGCAAGGCGATCGCAAAGACGCAAACGCTCACCGAGACAACCGATGTCCGCAGCGCGCTGCTGCGCGACGAGGCCGCACGAGTTGCAGAGGGCGCTGGCGCAGAGATCGATCGAGTGCGCTCGGCAATCGCCAGCGCAGCGACGAGCAACACGCTTCAACTTCTCGTTGTCGCTGCTGATCTCGGAATTCCAGACGCTCGTCTCGACAAGAACGGCGATGTCCATTTCACTTCGACGATGCTGCCTGTCGTTCCCGAAGGCGCGACCGTTCTCATCGATGGCATCGCCGTCGGCAACGCGCCCGGCAGCGTGACCGTCACGCCAGGGCTCCACCGCCTGCGCATCGAACACCCGTTCTTCGAACCATGGGAGCAATCCCTGCAGACCAAACCCGGCATGACGCTTGTTGCGACCATGAAACTCACGCCTGCAGCGTGGACGCAGTGGCAAGAACGCATTGCGGGCGTCGAGGCCATCAAGCGCGTCGAACAGGATCGCATCGAATCGGCGCTCGACCGCGCGACGGCGCGCGATGTGCTTGAGAAATCCGCCGATGCAAACCTCGAGGTCGCAAAGGGACTGGCAGATTTCCTGAAGAAGAGCCGACTCAACCTCGACACGAGCGGCGTGGAGATCTTCGCGCCGGGATCAGGCGGACTCGACATTTGGACCGAGTGGATGCGCGGGAATCCTGGGCCTTGACACCAAGGTTCCGGGTACAGAATTTGTCGGCAGCCAGGCGCGCGCTGGCCGCGGTCATCGGTGCGCTCGGTGCGATCACCATGACCAGCATGATCATCCTGCCCGGCTGCCAGTCGGAGTATCGAAGTGACACAAAGCGGATGGTCGAACTCTTCGTCGCCGGACAATTCGAAGAGGCGTCCAGCGACGCGGTGCGCGAGGCCGAAGCGGAACTCAACGACGAACAGAACCGAGTCGCATACGACCTTGAGGCGGGTCGCACGCTGCAAGCCGATGGTCAGTGGAAGGCGAGTATGCAGTGGTTTGAAACTGCACACGAGATTGTTCGTCCCTTTCTCGACACGCAAGCAGAGGCGAAGGTGACCGAGGCGTTTGCAACCACGCTCATCAACCAGACGACGTCGATCTACCGCGCGACTCCCAACGAACGCATCATGATGTGCACACTGCAGTCGCTCAACGCAATGGTGCTTGGAGACTGGGATCGTGCGCGCGTCGAACTTCGGCGCGCGCAGGATTGGCAACAGGACGCGCGGTCGCGCTACAGCGATGCCGTCGAACGCGCGCAGAAGGACACGAACGCCGCCCAGAAGAAGGAAGGGATCAACGCCAACTCGATGATCGGCGGCGCAACATTCAAGAACGGCCTCGCGAAAGCCCCGAGGATTCTCAGTGATCTCAAGGGCTACGGCGACTACGCCAATCCTTTCACCTACTGGCTGCGGGGAACATTTCTCTCGCTCGCGCCCGGCACAAATTCGCAGGACCGCGACAACGCGCAGAGCGACTTCAAGTTCGCCGCGTCAATGTTGGACTCGCCTGCGCGCGAGTTCGTCCTCGCGGAGGCGGCACGACTTGCAAGCGGTAGCACAACACACACCCCAACCTGGTATCTGGTGCAGTTTGCCGGACTCGCACCCAAGCGCAACGAATTCAAGGTCACGATTCCGCTGCCGATCAACGGCACGATCGTGCTTGTGACAGCTGCGTACCCCTACATCGAGTCGAGCGGCGCTTCGGTCGGCGGCGCACAGTTGTCCGCAGGGAATGCCGCTGCGGTGCAATCGGTGCCGCTGGCTGACTTCAACCGAATCGTCTCCGCAGAGTTCGACGAGGTGAAAGGAATCATCTATGCGCAGGAGACTCTGAGCGCGTCGATCAAGGCAGTCGCGTCCTATGCGGCGCAGTCGGCTGCTGGCAGCGACTACGCCGGATGGGTCGCACTCGCCGCAGCGATCGGCCAACTCGCAACGCAGGCAGCAGATCTTCGCTCGTGGCGAACGCTTCCGCAGACCATCTATGTCGCAGCGATGCCAACTCCACCGACGGGGGCGATGGAAGTGCAGCGCAGCGATGGAGCACACATCGCGAGCGTCACCGTCGAGCCTGGTAGCAGCGGACTCATTCTCGTCACCACCCCCGCAACCGGCGTGCCCTCCAAGGCGTTTATCATTCCCTTCAGCACCCGTACAGACGGAAAGAGTGAGACCTGATGAAACTGAATATTGCAAACCACAGTCGTGTCTCTGTCGCGCTCGCGCTCGCACTGCTTGCCGGTTGCGGAACCGTCAACACCACGACCACCAAACCGATCGGTCCAAGCGCGAGCACCGTCAAGAACTTCCAGCAGATCAACGATCTGTTCACGGACATCTTCCTGCATGTGCGTGATGTGCGCGAGGGGCGCACGCCATCTGGGCTGCGTAACGCCCAGGTCGATGTCGCCAACGATGGCTTCTCGACGCGGCACTTTGCCTATCGCTTCGACTGGAAGGACGAGAGCGGCATGGTGATCGCCTCGCAAACCAGCGTCTGGGATAACACGTCTGTCACCGCCGGAACACGCATCACCATTTCGTCGGTCGCTCCAAACGCGAGCGCAACCGACTTCTCGCTGCAGGTTCGGCGGAGCGACTGACCACCATGACCAGATTGACCTACCTGAGCACCACACCATGAACACCATGAACACCATGAACAACTTGAACACCATCCACCACCGTCGAATTGCCAGTTTCGCGACCGCCCTCGTTGCCTGCGCGCTCGTTGCCTGCCAGCCTGCGAAGTACATCGAGACTGGCGGTCCCGAGAGCATCGTCAGCGTTGGCGATGTTGACATTCAAGATGTCAAGAAGGCCGCGAGCGGAATGCTGCAATCGCTGCTCGCAACCGGTGTGTTGTCGAAGGCAGAGCACAAGCCCGCGCGACTTCTCATCGGCTCCATCGTCAATGACACGAGCAGTCAGTTCGACGTCGGCGAAGTCGTCTACCGAATGCGAGAGGAACTCGTGAACTCCGGACAGGCGCAGGTCGATACGACTTACGGCACCGATGCTGAAGACAAGACTGCCCAGGAGGTGGCGAAGCGGCGATCGTTCACGCAAAGCGGAGCAAGCGATCTCGGTGAGCCAGACTTCTCATTGACCGGACGGATCACACAAATGAAAGCATCTGCCGGCAGCACGAAGCAGACGACTTACACCTTTCGTCTGACCCTGACCGATCTCGCCTCGGGGCGCGAAGTCTGGACCAAGACCGTCGACATGACGAAGCAAGGGACGAAGAACTCGGTCGGGATGTAACGCCCAAGAACGCCCCCGACCGGCGAACACGAATCCGCTTTACCCAATATGCGCTTTGGCGACTAGATTCGGAAGCATGACAGGCATCACTGACCTTTCGCATCCCATCGCAATGTTCTGGCCGCAAGTGAGCCAATGGCTGATGGAGCACGGCATCCGCATCGCGGTGATCTTGGTGCTGGTGCCGATTCTGCTGCGCATCGCGAGGGCTGTGGTTGATCGCGTGATTCGCCGACTGGTCGTACGGGATGCAGAGGGCAGCCTCGAAGCGGAAGTGCAGCGCGAAGACACACTGATCCGAATCGTGGCGGGGACTCTCGCCATGTTGGTGTGGGTCATGGCGGGAATGATGGTGCTGCACGAGATCGGTTTCGATATCGGGCCGCTGCTTGCCACCGCGGGTGTCGCGGGCATCGCGATCGGTCTTGGTGGGCAGACGCTGATCCGCGACATCCTGGCTGGACTCTTCATCATTCTTGAAAATCAGATGCGCATCGGAGATGTCGTGCGCCTCACGGGCGCGTCCGGCGCGAGCGGTGTCGTCGAAAACATCACCCTGCGCATGACCACACTGCGAGACCAAGATGGCACCGAACACTTTGTGCCCAATAGCGAGATCAAGTCAGTGGCCAACCTCTCCAAGGGATTCGCGCGCGTCAACATCACGGTTGGCATCGGGTACGACGCGAACCTCGACAAGGTGATCGAGACGGTGAACCGCGTTGGCGTGGAACTTGCCGCAGATCCGCAGTTCCGCGACTCCATTCTGACGCCCCCTCAGTTCTTGCGCGTTGATGATTTCGGCGAGACTGCGTTGGTGATTCGCATCCTCGGCGACACGAAGCCGGCGAAACAATGGGAGATTGCTGGGGAGTTGCGCAAGCGGTTGAAGATTGCCTTCGATGCCGCCGAAATCATGCTGCCACGCGTGCAGCGGTTTCTGCACGCGTCTGAGTAATCGGCGAAGGAAGTGCGCGCGCTGACGACAATTCTGGCGCGGATCAGCGGACGCTCAGGCGAATCGTCGTGATCTCGAATGGCTTCAATGCCAAAGTTGTGCGCCCATCGCTCACGCGTAGCGCTGGCGCGTTCCTCTTGAGCGCCCGTTCAAATGAATCACAACAAACTGCACGGGCGATCGGACGATGCCACTCAAGCAGCACTGCCATCGGTCCCCCGCTGCGATCGACGAGGCGGATGATCACGTCGCCGCTGCCATCGTCGGCTGGCTTGAGCGCCGACACCTCCACTCCATCGCCACCATCCATCGTGTGAACTGTGACAAATCGAAGCGATGGAGTTGCGGATTGTTCTCGGTCGACCGACGAACTCCCGAGACCGCGATTGAGGCGTTCTGCGTCAGGCCATGCGGTCTGCGCACTCCCATCACCGACCTTGATCGCATAAGTGAACTCGTGGATTCCTCGGTCGGCGCTGGGATCTGGGAAATTCGGGCTCTTGGCGAGTGTGAGACCAAGCGTTCCACCATGCGCGCTCTTGCCAAAGATGCCGTCGTCGAGCACCGCGATCGATCGTGCTCCATCGCCAATCGACATCCAGTCGTGACTCGGCACCTCGAACTGCGCTTCCTGCCAACTCGTGTTGCGATGGGTGGCTCGATCGATGTGACCGAACTGCGTGCCAAAGCGCGCAGAATTGGATTGGATCTGGGTCGGGAACAATGCCCGCAGCAGCGTGCGCTCTTCGCGCCAGTCGAGTCGAGCGCGAACGATCAGAACGTCGCTGTACGGTTGCAGTTCATATGTCTGTCGAATCGAACTGCATGCGCCGAGCGATCGCTCGACGGTCAATCGAGCAACGCCTGCGCGGACCGACGCCGTGAGTTTGCACGGCGTTCTGACTCGCGTTGGTTTTTCGAGATACTCCTTGTCTGTATCCCAAGCCTCCCATCGACGCGGACGGTCTTCGTAGAGCACGAGTTCGTTGAATACGCGCCCCTTCGCTGGGCGGAAGTTGCCGTCGAGCGAGTGGATCTCGGTCACTCGCCCTAAAGAGTCGAATCGCACATCGAGAAGGCCGTTGATGAGACGTGACTTCGTCGCTGCGAGTGCGGGGTCGCGTGCTGCGCGGGGAGGCACTCCCACGCTGCACGCGGAAAGCCCTCCGGAAGCAACGCTTGCTGCATTGAAGGCCAAACGCTTTGCTGGACCGCCGAGCGCAACGCCAGCACGCGCAAGTCCAGCAGCGCGCAACTTCGTCAGTCGCGCGATCGCATCACCCATCGCCTTTCGAGCATCGTCGTAGACAGCGCCGATGCTCGACCCTGGAAGGATGTCGTGGAACTGATGAAGCAGGACGACCTTCCACAGCGTGTCGAGTTCTGCGAGGAGCGCTCGCTCATCTTTGCGACCCATCGGCGCGAGCACTGCAAGCATCTCGACTTCACGAAGCAGTTTCTCAGCAGACCGATTGGCTTGCTTGATCCACCGCTGTGTTGTGTAGGTTCCTCGATGCGCCTCTAGATAAAGTTCGCCGTCCCACACCGGAATCTCAGCGCCGCGCTTCGCCGCCTCGCGCGCCTCCGCGTGCAGCAGACCGCAGAAATCCCCCGCCTTCGAATAACTGACCGACGGAAGTCCTTCGCAGATGTTCGCGCTTCGTGTGCGTTCTATCTGCATCGGATCAGGACCGCCGCCGCCGTCGCCCCATCCAAATGGCTGCAGGTATGAGCGCGTGCGCCCTCGGTCTTGCCGCTCGATGTTGGCGTCGGCCAATTTCAGATCCGCTGGAAGGAAGTCGCTGTTGTAATTGTGTCCAGGCGTGAGGTGCGTGAGAACTTCCGTTCCATCAAGTCCGCGCCAATTGAAAGTCACATGCGGAAATCGATTCGTATCGCTCCAGATGATCTTGTTTGTGATGAACGTATCGAGACCAGCCTTCGCGATGATCTGCGGAAGGCACGCTGGAAAGCCAAAC